>NZ_JBSFJV010000160.1:0-10635 GCF_053598235.1 Kitasatospora sp. NPDC001159 | reverse complement strand
ACCCCCCAGTATGGCCACCCGATCGACACCGCCGACCTGCTGGCCGCTCTGATCCCGGACACCCCGGCCGGGCTCACCCCCGCGCCCGCCCCGACCGCCGCCCCGACCGCGCCGATCCCGGCCCCGACCGCCCCGATGACGGTCGCGTACCTGCCGAGCGGTCAGCCCGTCTACGTCCCCGTCCCGCTCCAGACCAACCTCCCCGCCCCGGCCTCGACCCCGGCCGGGCCGATCGTCCCGCGCTGGGCCGTCGGCACCGCCGTGACCGCCGTCGGCGTGGGCGGCGGGGCCTGGATGCTCTCCGCCGCCCTCGGCCTCCTCGCCAACGGGGTGGCCGCCCTCGCGGCCGGCGCCGCCGCCGGGCTCCCCCTGCTCCTGGTCGCCGGAGCCGCCGTCGCGGTCGCCGCCGGTCGACGCGGCCGGTCCGGCACGGGCGGTACGCCCGGCGTGTCGGTCATCCAGACCGTGACGCAGACCGTCACCCAGAGCGTCCGGATCGGGGAGTGACGACCATGCAGACCCGCCACCTGAGCAAGGGCACCCGCCTCGTGTTCGGCGCGCTGTTCGCCGTCTGCGCCGCCGTCGGCACGGCCGGAGCCGTCGGTACCTACTCCAACGCGTCGGCGGCCCTCGGCTCCGACACGGCCGTCGGTGTCGTCGCCGGGGGCGAGGGCGCGATCCTCGTCCTTGGCCTGACCATGCTCGGCCTCACGCTGATCCAGCGGCCCTACCCGGCCGCCATGCGTGTCGGCCTGATCGGCATCCCCGTCGTGGCCGCCGTCGCCGGGGTCCTGATTGCCCAGACGACCGCCGAGCGGGTGGCCTACGGGGTGTCGCCGCTGGCGATGACAGCGGCGGCTGAGCTGGCGGGCCTGCTCGCTCGCTCGATCGTCGTCCACCGGACCGGGGTCGACGCGGAGGCCGACCGCCGCACCGGGGACGCCCTGCGGCTGGTCGAGTGGCACCGGGCCCGGGCCGCGCACCACCCGGGCCGGTGGACCCGTCGGCGGTCCGAGCGGGCGGCCTGGCGCCTCGCCCGACGGATCGGCGCGGGCGACATGAGGCTCGGCACGGCCCTGCCGGACGCCTACGCCGAGCGGACCGCCGCCGCCGCCGTCGCCGCCCTCGACAGCCTCTACGGCCGGACCCCGGCCCCGGTCGAGCCCGCTGCCGACACGGCCGTGTCGCCCGCCCCGGAGCCCGTGTCGGAGGCGCCCGCCGCCCCCGTCGAGATCCCCGCCCCGGCACCGGAGCCGACCCCGGAACCCGAGCCCGAGCCGTTCCCGATGGAGGAGCCGGAGCCGGAGGCCGCCCCGGAGCCGGAGGCAGAGACCCCGGCCGACACGGACGACACGGCCCCCGACGCGCCCGCGTCGCCCGAGCCGGGCGCCCCGCTGAGCGACGTCGAGCTGGACGTCGTGGTCCACATGATCCGGACCGAGACCGACCCGCCGAGGAGCCTCCGCGCGATGGAGGAGCGGTTCCGGCAGCTGGGCTACGTCGCCGGTGCCGCCCGGCTCCGCCAGGCCTGGACCCGCGTCACCGCCGCCCCGGCCGCCATCGACGGCCAGACCTCCATCACCGACCTCGACTGACCGCCCGGACAGTCAGGGTCGCCTCCACCGCCCGCCGGTGGAGACGGCCCCGGCCGCCCGGCCGACCCGGATCGACACGCCACGGAGGCACCCGTGCTGTTCGAGACCCACACCCCCACCCCGCCCACCGCCGACCCGGTCGCCGCCACCCCGGCCTGGACGGACGTCATGGCCCGCGCCGAACGCACCTGCGAGTGCACCGGCGCCTGCGGCAGCCGACACGGCCGATCGGGGCTCCGCTGCGACACCCGACACGGCCAGTACCTCAAGGGACACAAGGGCCCGGTTCGCCTCTCCGTCGGACAGCCGGACCTGACCGACCGCGAAGCCGCGGTTCTCCCGCCGGCCGAACTCCGGGCGTGGTGCCCGTCCTGCTGGCGCGGGGCCGACCGCCGCCGCCGGGCCGCCCGTGCCGCCCTCAACAGCCGACACGACACGACCGACACGCTGTTCTGACACACCAGAGGAGAATCCGACTGTGACCACCTACCGCGCCACCTTCGCCAAGGGCCCCAAGGGCACCTGGCACCTCTTCGTCGTCCTGCCCGGGTCGGTCGCCGACTGGCCCACGGAGGAGTTCGGCACCACCGACATCCCGACCGTCGAGGCCCGCGCCGAGGCCCTGGACGTGCTCGGCTACGAGACCACCGCCCCGGCCGGGGCCATCGTCTGGGACTGGCACGAGGACGTCGCGGACGACGGCTCGGTGATCCTGCTCGCCGGGACCGAGGTCCGCCCGACCAGCTGAACACGACGAAGGCGCCCCGCCGGAAACCCCGGCGGGGCGCCTTGTCATGAGGCAGGATCAGTCCCCAGAAACGGCTGAAGGCCCGGGAGTTTCTCAGGCGCCCGGACCTTCGCGTAGCCGAACCTCGTCATCTCTCACAACTCCGAGGTCCTGTGTCCAGCGTATCCAAGGCGGCCCGAGCCGTCACCCAGACCCGCCTTCCAAAGCGCCCGAAGTGCGCGATGTGCCGGAAGTCGATCCCGGCCACGACCGGTGGACGCCCCAAGATCTACTGCTCTGAGCCCTGCAAGAGCCGTGCCAAGCGGGTCCTGGGGAAGCCCGAAACCGCCGGATCACTACCCCCCGTTTCCGCAGGTCAGCCCGCGTTTTCCGACCCGAAAGGGTCGCTGGGTAAAGGGTTGACAGAGTTTTCCAAGAGCGGCGACGGGCAGGCCGGGCCGCAGGTGGCGACTCGGGCCGCCAAGACGCCCGCCCCGGTCCGGCGATGGCAGGGCCGGAAGGTGCTCAACCGGATCTCCAAGGTCGGCGCCTGCGCGGGCTGCGGCCGGAATGTCCTGGACCCGGACACGGGCGTGATCCACGCCCGGTCCAGCAAGGGCTACGCGGTGACCATCGGCCTAGTGCGGTGCGGGCGGATCTGGTTCTGCCCGGAGTGCTCGGCGGCGATCCGCCGGGGCCGCACCGAGGAGCTGATGACCGCCGCGCTCCGCCACCTGGCCGCTGGTGGCACGCTGGCCGTCGTCGTGCTGACCGCCCGCCACAACCACACGACCGAGCTGGACCGGCTCTCGAACGCGCTGTGGGGCGCCCCGATGGTCGGCGCGGACGGCGCCCCGGTGCTCGACAAGTCGGGCAAGCCGCGCCGGTCGCCGGGCGCCTACCAGACCATGCTGACCGACCCAGCGTTCTACGGGCGTCCCGAGACCATCTCGACCTGGACCCGCAAGGACGGCACGGTCGGAGCGTCGGTCCGCCCGGCCGAGGACGGCATTCGGCACTCGATCGGCTACATGGGCATGGCCCGGGCCTCGGAGGTCACCCGCAGCCAGAAAAACGGCTGGCACCCGCACATGAACCTCCTGGCCTTCCTCGGGGCCACGGTCGAGGGCACCCCGGCCAACGGCACCGTGGACAAGGACGGCTACTTCGAGCCCGCTCAGGAGGACTTGGATGCCTGGGAGGACTGGCTGCGCGGCCTGTGGGCCCGCACCCTGCGCAAGGCGGACCCGACGTTCGAGCCGTCCACCGAGTGCGGCATCCCGGATTGCAAGTGCCGGGGCAAGGGCCACGGCGTCATGATCCAGATCGTGAAGTCGCCCGACGCCAAGGCGCTGATCGAGTACCTGACCAAGGTGCAGGACGGCAAGCCCGCCGACTCGGTGGGCGAGGACCTGGCTGCCACCAAGGGGGCCGCGCTGGAGACCGCGAACGCCTCCAGCAAGACCGGCCGGGGCCGCAAGACCATGACGCCGTTCCAGATGCTCTACCGGCTCTGGGACATCGAGGTCGGCGGGCTCGACCCGCGCCAGGCCGAGGGCTACGGCAGGGTTGACCAGCTGCGGGCGTGGTGGGCGGAGTACGAGGCGGCGATGGCCGGTCGCCGGGCGATCGAGTGGACGCGCGGACTGCGCCGGCATCTTGGGATGACCGGCGACGACTCGGAGGAGAGGGACCTCCAGTACGTCTACGAGCAGCAGAAGCCGGACGACCTGACCGGCGGCGTCATCATGACGCCCGACGCCCACGCGACCGTGATCGGCGCCGACGCCGAGATGGACGTAAAGGCGATCGTGGAGGCCGAGGCGTACGACTCGGCGGCCGACCTGGTGGCCGGGCTTGGTGGGCGCCGCAACCACGTCCGGGTGGCCACCGGCAAGGAGCTGGCCGAGACGCAGGAAGCGCTGTACGCCCGGGTGCTTGCCCGCCGTGAAGAGCTAGACCGGCAGGCCAAGGCCGCCGACCGCGACGCGGACCGGGCGGAGGCCAAGCGTCAGCGTCAGGACGGCGAACGCCAGCGCGCGAAGCTGGACGCTCTGACCACCGAGCGGGACGCCTTCCTCGCCGCCGTCCGCGCCAACAACGCCGACCGCCAGGACGAGATCGCTGCCTCGATGGCGCGCGTCCGGGGCACCGCCTGACGCGCCAATGCCAAGGCCCCGACCGTGCTCGGTCGGGGCCTTCGTCGTGCCCGTGGAGTGTCCACGGGGATAGCTCGCTCCGCCGTAGGCAGGTGCGGGCTCCGGGCAAAACTGGTGTCAGTTTGCACTAACTCGCTACCGGCATCTACGGCGGTAAAAGCCGGTAGCAAGTTAGTGCTTACTGTTCCAGTTTCGCGTCGGCCGGGCCGGGGCCGAGCGGCCGTCGACGGGGCGGCTCAACGCGCTCCTGGTGGACGTCGACGGCGGCCTGGTCGTCGTCGAGAACCGCGGCTTCGATCGGGAGTCGGCGGGCGCCGGCGGTGTGCTCGACGGCCTGGTGCTCGTCGTCGGATCGGACGTGGAGGGGGCGCCTCGGGGTGCTCATCCGACCATGATCCCGGACGCCGCCGAGCACGCGGCCGACCACCGTCGGACGCCACCACCCAACCAGCGCCGCAGGCTCTCCGAGCCCGCGACACCGCCCGGCCGACCAACCACCACCAACACCAGAGGAGAGGGCCCAGGAGAGGGATGTCGGCATTTCGGTGAGCATTGGTGCGGGGTCTGACCTGCGCGCTTCCCGGGCCTGTCCACGGGCAGGGGTGCGGACATCAGGAGCCGCATCAGGAGCCGCATCGAGAGCTGCAGCAGGAGCCACATCAGGAGTGCCGACCGACCCTCGCCCGGACACCAAAAAGGCCGCCCGGGGCGGCCTCGTATCGTCGCGAAGTGACGATACCTTAGCACTGTAAATGATCTTGATCGGTTCGAGCGGGACCAAGATCACCGAGATGCCAGAGGTGCGACCAACCGCGCGGCCGCGCGAAATGCAAGAGATGTCATCGACCGCTGGGGCGGAGATGCAAGAGCTGTCGCGAACGCGGTCGTCGCCGGGGTCGGCTCGAAGTGTCAGAGGTGTGATCGACCGGGGTCATCTCGAAGTGCATGAGGTGTGATCGACCGGGGTCATCTCGAAGTGCATGAGGTGTGACCGACTTCGATCATGAAAAACGGGGCCTGCTTCGACGCCCACCAACGTTGGTGAACGACCGCTCACCAACGTTGGTGGAGGGGCCGTCGCGTCGTGATGCATAGGAGTGGGCATCGGGTCGCTTCGGTCGCTTGGTGTCGGTCGCATCGGATGGTGATGCAAGGGTGTGTCGTCGCTGAATCTTGGTGGGCTCGTCGTGCTCCTGGTGGTGCTCGTCGTCCTGGTGCTCGTGCTCGATCGGTACGTGAAGTTGGTGACGTGCGGTACGTCATCGGGTCTTCGTCGGCGAGTCAGGCCGGGCTCGATCCGGACCGCCAGGAGTGGGCCAACTTCATGTTCATCACCGGGCGCCGGCGGGACCGGTCGGCGGGTTCAAGGCGCGCGTGCGTCGCGCGCGTGCGAGGTGGAATCCGCGGCTGTCGGGAACGGGTTCGTCTGGCCCCACCCGGTGCCGACCTTTTCGCGCTCGACTGGCCATCGTCCTTGACCCACGGGTGGGGGCCGTGGCGGGACTCCCCGGTGGGCGGCAGCTGTGCCGGATCACGGCCGCCGGGGGCCCGACCATCTCGCCAGGCGTGCACGATCCGCTGGCGGCCGGTGAGGGCCCCCAGAGGCCGTGATATCGCCCCTTGGGGTGCCGTCCGCCGGGGAGTCCCGCCATACGGTCCACGCCCGCCCCGGCGCACGTCGCACTCGACATCGAGGCCCCCGGCTCCCCGGAGGTGGCCGGGGGGTCCGGCGGGGCGGAGCCCCCCGGGTGTTCTGACCGGTACTGACGCACCCTCCGGCGGCCGTCGCCCGGCAGCCCGGGGCGGAGACAGGAGGGCGGCCGGAGCGGGCGGCCGCCGGGCCGCCGCGCGGCCTTGAACCCGTAGAGAAAGTTTGAACGCGGAAGCGCCCCCGTCTCAGGCTGAGATGGGGGCGCTTCGAGTTCCGGGCTGGTCAGCTCAGCGGGACTCGTCGGGGTACCAGGTGTAGGCCAGGCTCCACAGGTGGGTCGGCATCACGTGGACCGTGGTCTCCACGGTGGTGCCGTCCTCGGCGTAGGCGCTGTGGGTCAGCTCGTACACGCGGTGGTCCTCGCTGAGGCCGAGGAACTCCTGCTCCTCCGCCGTCGGGGGGCGGACATCGATCTCCTCGCGCATGAGGTCCTGGCCGTGACCGGCCTGCGCCATGCGGCTGATGATGCCGCCGGTGCCGGTGTCCTGGCCCTTTACGTCGGCCTCCTGAGCGACAGCCTTGGGGACCGTGGTCACCGCGATCTGCACCGGGACGTCGTCGGCCCACATCTTGCGGGCGCGGATCGTGGCGTCCTCGGTCTCGGTGACGGTGGTCTCCCAGCGGGGCTCGTAGCCGTGCTCCCGCACCTCCACGTCGAAGGCTCCGCGCCCCCTCTCGCGGTAGGTCGCCTCGTAGCGCTGAGGGACAGCGCGGCGGATCTTCTGGGGGATGCGAGTCACGTGGGTTCCTTGGGTCGTCATGGTGATCAGTCCTTCGGCGGCCAGCACACGGAGCGCCTTCTCGGCGGTGCCCTGGCTCACCTCCAGCTCGGCGGCCAGCTCCTTGCCGGTGGGCAGGCGCTCGCCGGGGGTGTACTCCCCTCCGGCGATGCGTCCCCGGATCGTGTCGGCGACGCGCCGGTACTCGGGGCGCTTCGGTGTGTTCGTCATGGAACGGACGTTAGCGCCGTCAGCACGAAGACGCAATCCATCAGAGCGCCTTGACGTTCTGTCAGAACGAGTCCACTCTTGGAGAGCACCAAGCCCGCCGGGCCACCGGACAGGGCTCAGCCTCGCCATGGGGAGACCACAGTGGTCGACACGTCGAAGAGCACGTCAGGCACCGCAGCGGGTAACGCCGGCACCAACCCCGGCTACAAGGGCGCCACGAAGAACAGCAGCTGGAACGCGGCGTTCGCGCCGTCGTTCGGGATCAACCTGAACGTGGTCGGCAACGGCAGCAACAACGGCAGCAACAACGGCAGCAACAACGGTGGCGGTGGCAACGGCGGGGGCCGGATCCAGACCAGCAACTCCCACTTCATCCTGGGTGAGCCGGAGTTCAACAGCACGGACCAGGTGATCCAGTACTGCAACCACGTGCGGGCGGTGATGGTCCAGGCGGCCATCGAGCTGGCCGTGGCCGCCAAGATCCTGGAAGCGCGGCTCTCCCAGGCGGTGGCGATCCCCGGCGAGAACGTTCTCCAGCGCCGGATGAAGGCCCGCAGCGTGGCCGGGAAGCTCAAGAAGACCGCCGACAGCGCGACCGCCGCCGCCAAGAACGTGGTCGCCACGTACGCCGCTCTCCAGCGCGAGTACTCCGACCTGGTCCGCCCCCCGGCACAGCGCACAGCCACCACCGCGCCGTTCCGGTTCTGAGGGAGGACAGACCATGTCGAAGACGACCGAGCAGGCCGAGCACCGCGAGAACCAGCTCAACGGCAGCAGCAGCATGAAGGGCATCGGGGCCTGGCTGGCCCACCGTGCCAAGCCGTACACCCCGCCGTGGATCGCCACGGGCTTGGTCGGGGCGGCCGGGCTGGGCGGCTACCCGATGTGGCACGACAGCGCCTTCGGCGGCGTCGGCCTCACCCTCGGATCGGTCGCGCTGACCGGCGCCGCCTGGTGGATCGGCAAGAGGCTCGACCCGGCCCGGCGGCTCCACTCCGCCATCACCGTGGCCGCCGCCTCCGGCTGGGTCACCTGCGCCGCGCTGGCCGGGCCGTGGGTGCGCCCGCTGCCCGACATCTACCTCATCGGCGGCATCGTCACCGCGCTGAGCTGGAACTTCCGCCAGCTCCACCCGGCACCGGCGGCCGAGGGCGGCAGCGCCGACAAGGGCCTGCTGGAGAAGGTCGGGCTCGCCCGCACCAAGCTCGGCGAGGCGAAGGTCGAGCCGAACCGGGTCACCGTCCCGTACGCGCTCCCGGCGGGTGAGCTGACCAACGCCGACGTTGCGAAGGCGATCGCGGGTCTGGAGTCCGGCCTGGACGTGCCGCCCGGTGCGGTCCGGGTCCAGCCCAGCCCGGACTCCTCCCGGCGGGGCCAGATCGTCATCGTCCCGGAGGACATGTTGAAGACCCCGACCGTGTGGCCCGGCCCGTCCCGGCCTGGCGCGTCGATCGCCGAGCCGCTGCGGATCGGCGTCTACGACGACGGCTCCGAGCTGCTGCTGCCACTGCTGGAGGCGATCCACATCCTCGTGATGGGGATGACCGGCTCCGGCAAGACCGAGGGCGCCGTCGACATCCTGTTGGAGATCCTGTCCCGCAAGGACGTCGTCGTCTGGCTGTCCGACAGCGCCAAGGCGGGGCAGGACTTCCAGCCCCTCATCCCCGCCATGGACTGGGTCGCGCTCGACACCCCGAGCACCATGAGCATGGTCGCCGCCGTCCAGGCCGCCATCCCCGAGCGCACGAAGTGGCTGCGCGACCACGGCTACCGGGCGTGGGAGCCCGCCGCCGCCGAGAAGCAGACCAGCCGCAAGCACTCCTGCAAGAAGCTCAAGGCCTGCGGCTGCGACGGCCTGCAGTACCTGCTCGCCTGGTTCGAGGAGGCGGCCAAGACGCTGCGGGACATGGGCGACGACAGCTTCACCGGCATCGCCCAGGAGGCCCGCTCCGCCGGGGTCTCCCTGGTCATCTCGATGCAGCGCGCCAGCGGCTACCAGCTCTCCACCGACACCCGCGCGTCCCTGCCGGCCGCGCTGTGCTTCGGCGTCCGGGGCGACGACGCCTCGTTCGCGCTGCCGGAGGAGGTGCTGGACGCCGGGGCCAACCCGGCGGCCTGGGGCAACAAGCGCAAGGGCTACGTGTACCTGGTCTCCGCCGGGGTGGACGAAGACCTGTACGCCAACCCGGCCCGGACGTTCTGGACCGGCCCCGGCGGCTCCTACGAGCAGATGGCCGCCTGGGTGGTCGCCACCTTCGCCAGCGTGCGGCCGGGCGTCGACCTGGTGACCGCCGCCGCCGCCGAGCGCACGGCCGGAGAGCGGTTCGTGCGCCGCGTGGAGCTGACCGGCCAGGACGGGCCCGCCGTGCTGTCCCTGACGAAGGGCGAGCCGGAGGACGACGAGCCGGGCGTCTACCTGGCCGAGGACGACGGCCTGGTGGACCCCGAGGACGCCGACCTCGACGTGACCGCTGAGCTGGAGCCGACCGGCCAGGGCTCCGAGCTCCCGCCGAGCGACCTGTCGCCCGAGGAGGCCCGCGAGCTCCTGGTCGAGCTGATCGAGATGCTCGCCGGAATGGGGCCCGGCACCATCGGCCCGGCCGACCTGGGGCCGTTCCTGGACCAGCTCGGCCGGGGCCGCTCCTGGGTCTCCAAGGAGATGAAGCGCCTCTCCGAGGAGGGCCGCCTCGCCCCGACGGCCGAGGAGGGCCGGTACCGGCTGGTGCCCGTCCTGGCCGGGGTCTGACCCCCCTCGCACACCCCGCACACCCGCACACCCCGCACAGCGCGAATTCCCACGTGGACGGGGGTGTGACAGGGGCCGCACACCGGCCCGCACACCCCCGCCGCACACCCCCCCGAGAAGGGATCCACCGCCATGTGGCAGAGCATCATCACGATCGCCGGGACCCTCGCCGGAGCCGTCACGGCCGGGCTGATCCAGCAGCGGTCCACCCGCACCGAACGGTCCGCCGGCCTCGCCGAGACCCGCCGCTCCGAGCGGGTCGAGGCCGTCACCGCGCTCCTGGTCGCGCTCGCCGACCACCGCCGCGCGATGGTCCTGCGCGAGGAGATCCGGCTGACGAAGGGCGCCGACTCCCCCGAGTACGCCGCCGCCCGCGCGGCCAGTCACGAGACCCGCGCGGCGATCACCGCCCCGCACGCCACCCTCTCGATCCTCGTGCCCGCCCTCGCTGGCCCGGCCCAGGCCGCCGTCAGCGCGGTGTACCGGATCCGCGGCGTCGAGCACGCGGGCTACCTGGAGTGCGCCCGGACCGAGGCGGTGGACACCTCCGACCGCCTGGTCGCCGCCGCCGCCCGGCTCGCCTGACCCCCACCCACAACGAAGCCGCCCCGAGGCACCGGGACGGCTCCAGCCCACGGAGGACCCCGTGAACACCCCCCAGTATGGCCACCCGATCGACACCGCCGACCTGCTGGCCGCTCTGATCCCGGACACCCCGGCCGGGCTCACCCCCGCGCCCGCCCCGAC
>NZ_JBSFJV010000159.1:0-10802 GCF_053598235.1 Kitasatospora sp. NPDC001159 | reverse complement strand
TCAGGGCCGACCGCATCAGCGGCCCAGGCTGGACCTGTGACCAGGGCACACTCACCTGCACCCGCAGTGATGCCCTTCCCCTCTGGCACGTCCTTGTGGCACTGCCCGCACTGGACGGGCTGCGCCAGTCTGAACCCGCAGCCCGGACAGAACGGCGTGCCGTGCGTCTCGGTCTGGCACTGCGGGCAGACCAACTGCCGGGGCGTCTGGACATCGAACTCCGCGCCCGACTGCTGCCCGGCCTTGTAGGCCCGCTCGGAGACCATGTCGTTGAGGCCGCGCCGCTGCGCCGCCAGCGCCTCGGCGGCGGTGTCCGGGGCGCAGTCGAAGCACAGGCCCTGGCCAGGGTCGAAGCAGCGGCCGCAGACGTAACGGGTGCACCGGCCGCAACGGTTGAAGTGCGACTCGGCGTTGGCGATCGCACGCTGGAAGGCGGCGTCCCGGGCGGTGCCCCAGGTCTGGCCGGCCAGGCCGTCGGCGGCGTTGCTGATGGTGTTGGCGTTGCCGCCGATGAGGTTCCAGGCGGCGCTGACGCCCTTGCCTATCCAGCCGGCCACCTGGCCGGTGGTGAACCGCTCGAACGGCGAGCGCCAGGTGTCGGAGCAGCGGTAGCAGTAGAACTCGAACTGGAAGCCCGCGCCGGTCCCGTACTGCTCGCACAGGTCGCGGTAGTTGCTGCTGAAGTTGATCTCGGAACTCACGTCGTCCCCGGTTGCTGAAGTGGCCTGTTCGGCGGTCGATCCCAGGGACGACAAGGTGTCTTCGAACGGTTCCGCCAGGGACTTCCCCCGGCTCCTCAGAGCCCGGAGACCGGCAGCAGCATCCGCTCGGGTTCGAACAGCCGCCAACCGGCGGGCTGTCCGCTGCGGCTGACCCGCAGTCGGCACCACTGCCGCCCGGCCGGGTCCCGCCACCAGCCGCTGATCCGGCCGAGCGCCCAGGTGCCACCGCCGAGGTCGACCTCGACCGGCTGGTACACCCACCGGACGTCGGTGTCGGCCGGTTCCACGGCCAGTGCGGGGCACCGCCGACGCTCCACCACGCTTCCGCCTCCCGACCAGGCCCGACCGGCTGCGGCCGCGCCCGGAACCACCGCCCATCGCCGGAACTCTACAACCGTGTAGAGCACGGTGGGTGGAGTTCCGGCGAAGCCCGTCCGCGGACTCGTCGGGTCCTGCTCGAAGCCCGCCCGTCGACTCAGCGGGCGTCTCGGCGCGACCGCCGGCGCCGCCACAGCACGACCGGAACGACACCTGCGAGCGCGAGCGCCGCTGGCGCCTGGGGCGCCTCCGACAGGGCGGCCGCGGCCCCGGAGGGCACCTTGTCGAAGGTGTCCGGGACGGGCAGCGTCGACCAGTTGGAGATCGGCCACGCCACCACGAAGGCCCGGCCGACGACGTTGTCCACCGGCACGAAGCCGTCCCCGGTCAGGTTGTGGTGCGGACGGGAGTCCCGCGAGTTGTTGCGGTGGTCGCCCATCACCCAGAGCTTGCCCTTGGGCACGGTGACGGTGCCGACCGGGTCGTTGTCGCAGGGCGTGGCACCGGGGAACAGGTACGGCTCGTCCAGCGCGACGCCGTTCACCTTCACCGGGCTGCCCGCGTTGCACTCGACGGTGTCCCCGCCGACCGCGATCACCCGCTTGATCAGGTCCTTCTCGTCCGCGGAGGGCATCAGGCCGACGGTGCTCAGCACCTTCTGCACGGAGCCCATGAAGCCGTCGTCGTGCGTCTGCGTGCCCTCCAGCCAGCCGCCCGGATCACGGAACACCACCACCTCGCCGCGCTCCGGCTCGGCGCCGAACCACGGGGTGAGCTTGTCGACCAGCACCCGGTCACCGACCTGCAGGGTGTTCTCCATCGAACCGGAGGGGATGGAGAAGGCCTGCACGAAGAAGGTCTTGATGCCGAGCGAGAGCAGCAGGGCGATCACCAGCAGGATCGGCAGCTCCTGCCAGAACGGACGCTTCTTGCGCGCGGGCTTCGCGCCCGGCTCCGCGTCGTCCGGCCCGGCCTCGCCCGCCCTGGCCTCCACCGCCTCGCCGGCACCGGCCGACCCGGCCCGCTTCGCAGCCTCGGTCTGGTCGGTCGGCTCGGCCCGCTCTGGGTGCTCCGCCCGCTCCTTCGTGCCACCGCTCTCGCCGGACTCCGTGCTCTGCTGCACACTCATTTCCTCGGCCCCTCCCGACGGCCTGGCGGGAGCCCGAAGCGGAAACCCCCTGTCAGGGAACGAACCTACCGAACTGAGGTTCCCGGGCGCGCCCTGACATGGATGCGCTCACCCTGCGGACCGAAAAGGCTGAGGAACTCCACCGGCTGCGAACCGGCGTTTCCGAAGGCGTGCGGGGTGCGGGTGTCGAATTCGGCGGCCTCACCGGCCGTCAGCACCAGGTCGTGCGGGCCGAGCAGCAGCCGCAGCCGCCCGGACAGCACATACAGCCACTCATAGCCCTCGTGCACCTTCAACTCCAACTCGGGCCCGGCGTTCCGGCCCTGCGGCACGATGTGCTTGTACGCGTGCAGACCGCCGAGGTGGCGGGTGAGCGGGACGATCGTCTGGCCGTTCCTGGTCACCGGGCGCGGGTGGATCCGCGGGTCGCCGGTGGCCGGGGCCCCGACCAGTTCGTCCAGCGGCACCCGGTACTCCCGGGCCAGCGGCAGCAGCAGCTCCAGGGTCGGCTTGCGCTGCCCGGACTCCAGCCGGGACAGCGTGCTGAGCGAAATGCCGGTCGCGGCGGCCAGTTTGGCGAGCGTGGTGCCGCGCTCCCGACGCAGGGCCCGCAGCCGCGGGCCCACCGTTGTGAGGACGTTCTCGAACTCTTCGTCGGCCATGCCTGCCATTCGCCGGGACGGCAAGGGTGTTTGTCAATCCGGCACACCGTGGTACGTCATCACCGCTCCGGGGCGATGCGCTCGCACGGACAGCGGCGGGGCCCGGTGACGATCCGCGGATCGCCGCCGGGCCCGCGCTCCGGATCAGCTGTACTCACGCAGCCGGGGCCGCACCCCCAGCGCGGTGAGGCCGAGCGCCAGCGCCAGCGCGCCGCCGGCCAGGGCCGCCGTGGTGCCGTCGAGGTCGCTGTCGGTCTCGGCGACCGCCGTCTCCATCGCCTTCCGGTTGATCGCGATGGTGTCCCCCATGGCCGTGCTCAGCTGCTCGAACTCGTAGTTGGACTGGCCCTTGGCGAGCCCGGTGTTGAGCGTGACCGCGTCCTTGAGCTTGCCCTCCTTGCGCAGATCGCGGATCTTGCGGTCGGTCACCTGGTAGTCCTGGAAGGCTGCCAGCACCCGATCGGCGGCGTCCTGCTCGCCGCCGAAGGTGATGTTGCGCAGCTCGCTGCCCAGGTACCCGCCGAAGGGGACGGCCTCGTGGTTCGACCGGTACAAGTTCGCGGCGGACTGGAGCTGGGCGTTGTAGCCCGCCATGGTCGCGCCGTCCAGCCGCACGATCGCCTGGCTCTGGTCGAAGTAGGCCTGCTCGTACGCGGCCGCGCGCGACGGGTCGGTCAGGTAGCGGCTCTCGTCGGCGTTCATGTCGTAGGCGACGGCGCGGGCCCGGCTGAGCGCTATCACCGAGTCGTAGGCGTCGCTCTTGGCGGTCACCAGGTGGTGGTCGGCGCGGCCCACCAGGTACAGCCCGGCCACCAGTACGATGCCGGTCAGCACGGTGACTGCGGCCAGCGCCGGATTGACCACCCGGTGGTAGCGCAGGGTCAGTGCCCGCTGGAGCCCGACCAGGGCGGCGAGGGCGAGCAGGCCGACCACGAGCAGCCACCACCAGCCACTGCCCATGGCGTCGCGCTGCTCGGTGTACACCCGGTCGACGGTAGCCTCGTTGGCGGCGGTGACCTGGTCGGCGGCGGGCAGCAGCTGCTGGCGGAGCAGGTCGGTGGCCTGCCGGTAGGAGTCCAGGGCGGCGGGCGAGGGCTGGCCGGCCGGGGCCTTGGCCTGCTCCTCCAGCAGCTGGGCGCGGGCCACCAGGGCCTCGTAGCTGCCGAGCTTGCCGAGTACCAGCTGGACGGCGCGCTGCCCGGCCGGGTCGTCGGCGGCGGCCTGGGCGGCCTGCTGGAGGTCGTTGTCGGCCTGGTCGCGGCGCTGCTCGTAGGTGTCCAGGGTCTGCTTGCGCAGCGTCGCGTAGTCCGGGTCGGCGCCGACCAGCAGGAGGTTGGCGGCCTGGGCGTCCATGTCGCTGAGCGCGAAGTAGAGGTCGGCGGCTCGGGTGGCCTGCGGGGCCGCCTGGTGGCCGATGGTGTCGGTGCCGTCCCGGGCGCCCCCGAGGACGGTGGCGACGGTGACGCCGAGGCCGATCAGGGCGGCCAGGCTCAGCGCGGTGAGACTGCGGACCAGGCGCGGGGTGGTCCAGTAGGACCGGCTGCCGACCGTCCGGAGGCCCTGGCCGAGCCTGGCCAGGGTGCCGGGCCGGACACTCGGTACGGCCGGTGCGGGGCTGTCGCCCCCTTCTTCGGCCACCTCCTCCGAGGTGGCCGCTCTGCGCGCTGTCGAGGTGGTCATGACCGTACGTCCCTTTCCCCCGTTGCACGGTCTGCCAGGGGTTTCCCACTGAAACCGAACGCAGATCCGTTTCTCTCCGCCGGGCGAGGCTAGTGCCGCACCACCTGGGATGAGACGCCTCCTGACGCCTCCTTGACACCGCCGGGCGCCGTTCTTGACGCTTCCTTAGCGCCGCTGCGGCACCCGGCGGGGTCGGTCCTGCGTGAGGCGCTGGTGGAGCGGTCAGCTCTGCCCGGCCTTGCGGCCGAGGTTCGCCTTCTTCTTCCGACACGCCTTCTTCTTGCGGGCGCGCTTGGACATCGTGCTCTTGCTGTCGTTCCTCGGGGTTCGGGGTTGCTTCAGGCTTTCGGGCCGGGGCGCTCTTGGCGACGGCGCCGCCGTCGAAGTAGGCGCCGTTGGTCAGCTCGACGTCCGGCAGACAGCGTCGCACCCCGGCTGCCGCACCGTCCGCCGCCGGCGCACCGGTGCGCCCGTACAGCGGCAGCAGCACGGTGGCGCACTGGCCCGGGTTGAGGCTGACAGCGGTGATGCCGGAGCGGGCCGGGGCCATGTCCGCGGTCGCCATGGTGAGCGCCAGCTGCGACTGGGCGTACGCGGCGACCCTCGAGTGCTTCTTCACCCGGTGCGGGTCCGACCAGTTCATCGACGCGGTGCGGTGCAGCGAGGAGGAGACGTTGACGATCCGGGCGTCACCGGCCGCCGACAGCGGGGCCCGCAACAGCTTCGCCAGCAGGTGCGCGGCCAGGAAGTTGACCTGCAGCGAGACCTCGTTGCCGTCGTCGGTCACGTGCAGCGCTCGGGCGCCATCACGGCGGCGTTGGGTCGTGATGGCGTACCCGGCGGTTCATGCAGCTCATCCAACCCGTCCCCGTCCGCCGGGGCAAGCACCGCACCGGCGCCCTGACGAATCCCAGACGCGCCCCGAATACCCGTACGTCCAACCGGGGTTGACGGAACCCTCGGGACGTCGGAGCTTCGGCCCGCCGAACGATCCCGGTCGCCGCTGGCGTCCTCGCCGCCACCGCCCGTGTCACCCTCTGGTTCAAAGCGACGTCAACGAACGTGCCGGGACGGCACGTTCGTCCAGGTGAAGCGGCTACGGACCACCCTTGCCCCCACTACGCTACGTGCCATGACTTCTTCGGAGACGGCCCCCGGGCGGGGCACGGCGGTGGTGATCGGCGGCGGGCTGGCCGGCGTGGTGGCGGCCTGGGCGCTACGCGGCTGCGCCGAGCGGATCGTCGTGGTGGAGCGGGACCGTTACCCGGACGAGCCGGCGTTCCGGGCCGGTGTGCCGCAAGGGCGCCACGCGCACCTGGTGCTGGAAGCGGGGCACCGGGCGCTGGAGGAGATGATGCCGGGCATCAAGCAGGAGCTGACGGACGCAGGAGCGCACCGGGTCTCCACTTCGGGTGACCTGAAGTGGCTCAGCTCGGCCGGGTGGATGGCCGACTACCCCGCGCGGATGGCTTTCCTCAGCTGCACCCGGCCGGTGCTGGACAAGGTGGTGCTGGACCGGGTCCGCACCGAACCCTCGATCGAGTTCCTGGCGGGTACCGACGTGGTCGGGCTACTGGGCTCGGCGCGAGCGGTGACCGGGGTCAAGGTCCGCGAGCGCGACTCGGGCGGCGACTCGGGCCGCGGCTCGGGGCGGAGTTCCGCTCGCGGTGAAGTCCGCGACATCCCGGCCGAGTTGGTGGTCGACGCGTCCGGCCGCTCGACCTCGGTACCGAAGTGGCTCGCCGAACTGGGCTGCCGCCCGGTGCCCGAGGAGCGGGTGGACGCCGGCGTCGCGTACTCCTCCCGGCTGTTCTACCGCCCGCCCGGGGTCGACCTCGGCTACCAGGCGATCTACCTGCAGACCAAGGCACCCGACAAGCCGCGGATGGGCGTACTACTGCCGGTCGAGGGCGACCGCTGGATCGTCAGCCTGGCCGGGATGCGCGGCGCCGAACCCGAGCCCGGCGAGGATGGTTTCACCAAGCACCTGGCCCAACTGCGCGATCCGGGCCTGTGCGAAGCGCTGCGGGACGCCGAACCGGCGGGCGAGGTACGAGGCTTCCTGCCCGGCCCGGGCGTGCGGCGCCACTACGAGCGCAGCGCCCCGGAGGGTCTGGTGGCGGTCGGCGACGCCGCGAGCACCTTCAATCCGGTGTACGGCCAGGGGGTCACCGTCTCGTTGTTCTGCGCCCAGGCGCTGCGCCGCATCGCACTCCGGCACGGCGGTGTCGGGCACACCACGGCCCGCGCTGCCCGGCGGGAGATCGCGGCGGTGTCCAAGAACCCCTGGGTGATGTCCTGCGCCGAGGACGTCCGCTTCGCCGCCACCACCGGCGGCCCGTCCGGCGCACTGATCAAGGTCCAGCACCGCTTCCTGGACAAGGTGCTGGCCGGCGCCACCCGCGATCCGCTGGTCACGGCCGCGTTCCACGAGGTGATGTCCCTGGTGTCACCGCCCACGATACTGTTCCGCCCATCGGTGCTGGCCGCCGTCCTGCGGGGCTGACGCTTGCGGAGCTGACGCTTGCGGAGCCGCTCACGGCGCGAGGTGCGCGGCGACGTACGGCAGCGCGACCTGCTCCAGGGCGCGCTGTCCGAAGGCCGGGTGGACGTTGACCTCGAAGACCACTCCGCCGCTCTCGGCGGCGAGGTCGACGCCCGCCAGCTCCAGCCCGAGCGACTCGGCCGCGGAGATCGCCAACTTCGCCAGCCCGTCGGGAAGTTCATCGACTTCCAGCAGGGTGGAGACGGCACCTCGGCACTCGTTGCAGGGCGCGTCCGGGTCCGCCTGGACGTGCTCCACCGCGCGGACCACCGTGCCGCGCAGCACCACCACCCGGTACTGGTGGCGGCGGCCGTCCGGCAGGAAGTTCCGGGCGTCGCGGGCGATCAGCCAGTCAGCCCCCGCGTCGGCGTAGTGCCGTGCGACAGCGTCGAGTTGGGTGCGGGTGGTGACGTGGAAGACGTCCTCGCCGCCCATCCCGACGCAGGGTCGGGCCCAGACGTCGCCGCCGAGCCGCCGGAAGGCCTCGGCGGCGCCCCCCGGACTCGGCCGGGAGAGCACGACACTGGGCATCTGCGGCACGCCGTCCCGGGTGAAGCGGGCGACGGTGCGGTCCTTCTCGGTGGCCGCCCGCCACGCCTCGGGGTCGATGCCGAGTGAGCGGGTGCCGCACGCTCGCAGCTGCCGCTGGCAGTCGGCGAAGGCGCGTCGGCGGTGCGGCGGGATCTCGTAGACGATCACCGTCTCGGCGGTGACGGTCCGCCCGTCCACCGTGAGCCGGAGGCCGTCCGAGCCGACAGCGGGCTCGACCCGGCCGCTGCCGCCGTCCATGAAGTGCCGCGCGTCGAGGTGGACGGGCGCGCGGCCGGTGAGCGTCCGTACGGCGGCGGCCAGGACGTCCCGGCTGCCTTCGGTCGAGCTGTGATCGGTGAGGAGAACGAGGTCGCATCGGCCCATGCGGCCATGGAAGCGGCCCCTCGTGGTCGGGACAAGACGGCCCCGCGCGCCACGGTGACCAAAACCGCTCGCGGACCGGCGGCGGGGCCGTCCGGACGCGGCCGTTGACCAGGCCGTTGACCAGGCCACCGAGTACGGCCGCAACTAATTCGGATGCGACCGTTCCGACGAGCCACTAGCCTGGCCCGCATGTCTACGCCCCGAATTTCCTAGCCGACGGACCCGCCTCCACGCCACCCGTCTGTCCGCTAGCCCTTTCGGAGCGTTACCCAATGATCACCATTCGTGGTGTCGACGTGCGCGTCGGCGCCCGTCTGCTGCTGTCCGACGTCACCCTGCACATCGCCCCCGGCGACCGGATCGGCCTGGTCGGGCGCAACGGCGCCGGCAAGACCACCCTGCTCGCCACCCTCGCCGGGCAACTGCCGCCCGCCGCCGGGGCGGTCACCCACACCAGGCCGGTCGGCTACCTCCCCCAGGACTCCCGCGCTGCTGACCCGGCCGTCACCGTCACCGACCGCATCCTGTCCGCCCGCGGTCTGGACACCGCCGTCCGCGCGCTGCGCGCCGCCGAGGAGGCGATGGCCCGGGCCGGCTCTCCGGCGGAGGAGCGCCGGGCGATGGACGCCTACACCCGGGCCGATGCCCGGTTCCAGTCCCGGGGTGGCTACGCCGCGGAGGCGGAGGCCGCCCGGGTCGCGGCCGGACTCGGGCTGTCCGCCCGGGTCACGGACTCCCCCGTTGGCACGCTCTCCGGCGGCCAGCGGCGCCGGGTCGAGCTGGCCCGCATCCTGTTCGCCGAACACGGCACCCTGCTGCTGGACGAGCCCACCAACCACCTGGACGCCGACTCGGTCGGCTGGCTGCGCGGTTTCCTCACTACCCACTAGGGCGGGCTGGTACTGATCAGCCACGACCTGGAACTGGTGGAGGAGACCGTCAACCGGGTCTTCCACCTGGACCCGACCCGCGCCACCATTGACATCCACAACACCGGCTGGCAGGCCTATCACCCAGCGCGCGGCCGACGAACGCCGCCGCGCCCGCGAGCGGGCCAACGTCGAACGCAAGGCCGCCGCCCTGCACGCCCAGGCCGACCGGATGCGCGCCAACGTCGCCACCGCGACGACAGCCCGCAGCATGGCCCGCCGCGCCGACCGGATGCTGGCCAAGCTCGAACCCGTCCGGCAGGCCGAGCGCACCGCCCGGATCCGGCTGCCCGAACCCGTGCCCTGCGGCCGGATGCCGCTCGGCGCGATCAGCCTCGTCAAGGCCTACGACGACCGGCCGGTGCTGACCGGGTTGGACCTCGCCGTCGACCGCGGCAGCCGGCTGGTCGTCCTCGGGCTCAACGGTGCGGGCAAGACCACGCTGCTGCGGATCCTGGCCGGTCAGGAGACCCCGGACTCCGGCCGCGTCGTCCCCGGGACGGGACTACGCCTCGGCTACTTCGCCCAGGAGCACGACACCCTGGACCCGGCGCTCAGCGTCCGCGACAACCTCGCCAAGGCTGCGCCCGACCTGACGGACAGCGAACTGCGGCACGTGCTCGGCGCGTTCCTCTTCCGCGGCGACGACGCCGACAAGCCGGCCAGGGTCCTGTCCGGCGGCGAGAAGACCCGCCTCGCCCTGGCCGCCCTGGTCCAGATCGGCGGGACACTCTGGCACCCTATCTGACCAGGAGAGATTTCTGGAAGGAGCCGGAACAGCGACTACGGCCCGGAAGGTCATCCGACGTCGGCGGCTGTTGGCCGAGTAGTGATGCTTGGCGGCCGCCCTGCGGCCCGCTCCATGCTGGCGTGAACCGTTTCGAACTCTGCGATGAGCTCTACCGGGTTCCGGCGTGAGACGACCGATCAGGGTGATGGCCGAGGACCGATCCGGGTCAGCCCCGCGAGCAGGTCCACGCGGTGTTCGACATCCGCCCACACGCGGGCGCATATCCCGCCGACCGTGCGCCAGCCGATCTGCATCAGCTGGATCACTGTGGTCTTCGAGCAGTGCGTGGCCAGCCAGGCCACGGTGTCATTGAAGGCCAGGGTGTGCCCGGTGCCGTGACGGGCCCAGGGCACGTGGGCGACGACCACGCCGTGTTCAGGGCAGGACACCCGCGGCGCGTCGGCCTCGATGAACGCCCGGACCACCCCCAGGTCCAGGGCACGCCAGCGCCGGCGGCCCTCGCCGTTGTCGAACCTGGCGCACCGGCGCTCGCAGACCCCGCAGCGTTGCCGGCGCCGCTTCGCCGGGCGGGCATGGACCACGATCACCGCGTCCTCGGCACAGGCCTGCGCGCCGTCGTCCTCCTCGGCCTCGACCGAGTCGATCACCGTGTGTTCGACTCCGAGCAGCCGAGTCCATATGCTTGCAGATCGCACGCCGTATCCAGGTTCTTCCGTTTCGTACGTCGCAAGTCGAAACGTACCTGTGGTACGGCGTGTTCTGCATATCAGCCCTGGTCAGCGACCCACGGAAGCGACAGGAGAGCCACAAATCCTGCTACACCACTCCACGGGACGCCATAGCGCCTTGCCCCCGCTCACGGCAACGACGCCCGCCTCGCCGAGTGAATCACCGCCGCCCGCCACCGCACCACACGCCAGCGATCCTTAGGGCTCGCAGAGAATCTCTGTGTTGCTTCCCGCTCGGCGGCTCGTTGATGTGGTATGCGCACCTCCGAGTCGATTGGTGACCAACTCGCCCTGAAGTTCGTCGTGTTGTTCCCACACCTGGATGAGCGCCAGCGGCGTCTGTTGATGGCAGCCGAGGCACGGCTGCTGGGGCACGGCGGCATCCGCGCCGTCGCGCGGGCGGCCGGGGTCAGCGAGACGACG
>NZ_JBSFJV010000158.1:0-10802 GCF_053598235.1 Kitasatospora sp. NPDC001159 | reverse complement strand
GCCGGGTCAAGGCGGGTTCCCTGCGCTGCGTACAGGTCTTGGATGAGCTGGGCCACGTCCTCCGGACGCTTGCGCAGCTTCAAAGTGGCGTGCAGTTCACTGAGCAGCTGTTCGACGGCGGGCGGCATGCGCCTCACCTTGTCATCACCAGCATCGGACCTCCACCCATTATCCGGTCCGAGGCCTGAGGCGGAGGACCGCTGCCCGCCACCTCGTGACATCCAGTCCGTGAGAGGCGCGTGAGAAGCAGCAAGGCGAGCGGGAGTACGCAGGTGACTTGCCGCACACTCCCGCGTGTAAGGATGTTCCGCTTCCTCCGGAGTCCCCGTGGATGAAGAGTGGCCCGTCGTCCGGGCCAGGGGCGAACTCGGGCCCCCACCAGCGTGCGTCTCCCGTAACCTGCCGCAGGGATCAGGCGTCCGTCCAGGTGTGTCCGGCCCGCTCCAGTCGTCCTCGACCCGCTGCCAGGTGGGTCAGGGTGCGGGGAAGATCGCTCAACGGCTCGCAGAGGGCCCGGACCACCAGGTCCAGGCCGGCCGGCGGTATCCCGCGGTAGGCCAGCACATCGGCGAGGAACACCAGGAAGTCCGTGAAAACGCGTGGGTCGTCGACGAAGACACCGGCGGCGAGGAAGTCCACCAGGAACCCCAGGTCCTCGACAGCGGTCTCGTACCGGTCGTCGGCACATCGCCGCATCGGCGGGAAGCATCGGCGCAGGTGGTCGACCAGGTGCCGCAGAAGGTCACCGCGGCGGCTGACGAGTTGGGCGTACTCCCCGTCAGCCAGGTGGTCCAGTGCGGGCGCCCCGGTCAGCGGCGGCGGCCACTGCTCCACCAGCAGGTCCGCGGCGTCCACCGCGGTGCGCGCGTACAGGTCGGCACCCAGCGCGCGAGCCCAGATGCCGTCCGGTCCGAAGCCGGGCCCACCGACCAGGACCGGTACACGCGCCAGTCGGCACGCCTCGATCGTGCGGTACATCCGGGGCAGGCGCACCGCCAGCATGCACGACAGGGCGATCAGGTCAGAGCCGTTCTGATGCAGATACGAGATCAGGTGTGCGGTGGGTACACCGGCACCGAGGAACCGTACCGCGAAGCCGCGCAGCCGTAGCACCTCCGCGACAATATGGGCGGGCAGGGTGTGCCATTCGCCGTCCGGACAGGCCACCACCACGCTCCCGAGAGGATGGTCGGGGACCACGGTCGCGGCGGCGAGTGCGGAGACGGCCCGGTTGCTGACATGGGTGGCCGCGTGTTCCTGGGCCACACTCCACTCGTTGGTCACCCAGCGCTCGCCGACCGCTGCCTGGGCGGGTGCGATCAGGTCGAGCAGCACGTCCTCGGCGCTGACGCCGCCGGCGAGAAGGTCCAGGACGAGCGCCACGGCGGCGGCCTCGTCCGCTCGGGCCAGGTGGTCGTCGAAGGCCGTGCGAACACTCTCGATGGCGTCGGAGCGCTCGGCGGTCACCGCGGCTGCTCCACGTCCGCTGACGGCGCAAGGGCGGGAGCCTGCACGGCGAGAACCGCGAGGTCGTCGTGTTCGCCTCCGGCCAGCCACTGCCCGGTGCGCAGGTCGATACGCTCGGCGACCGCGCCGGCCGGCATGCCGAGGCAGGCGGCCAGGTCGCGCATCAACCGCCGTTCGCCGTACATCTCCTGCTCCGTCGGCCCACCGCGCGCCTCGGTCACACCGTCGCTGTACAACAGCAACAGTTCGCCGGCTGCCAGCCGGATCTCCGTCTGGTGGAAGTCCGGGTCGGGCAGGGCGCCGACCAGCGTCCCACCGATGTGCACCTCGTCCACCCTGCCGTCCTTGCGCAGCACCAGTGGTGGCAAATGCCCACCACCTGCCACCACGACGTCCAGCGCGCCGTCTCGCGCCGAGCCGGCGGACCCCGTCACCAGTGTCGTGAAGGGAGTGGGACCTCCCTCCAGAAGCGCCTCATTGAGCAGCTGCAGCATCCTTACGGGCCGGGATTCCACCAGAGCCAGCGATCGGAGGCTCTGCCGCACCCGTCCGGCGAACACCGCCGCCTCGACTCCCTTGCCGCAGACGTCGCCGAAAAAGAACCTGACACCGCCCTCGGCGTCCGCCCGGACCTGGTAGAAGTCGCCGCCGAGCCCCAAAGTTTCGCGGGCGGGCCGGTACGCAGCCCCGAGGTGGACCCCCGCCACGTGCGGAAGCGGGTCAGGTTCCAGCCCGTCCTGCAGCACGGCAGCGGTGTGCACCTGCTCGGCATAGAAAGTCGCAGCCGCCAGCGCCATGCTCGCACGCGCGGCGAACTGCCGCGCCAGCTCGACGTCCGCCGCGCCGAAGCCCGTCCGCTGCGGCCCGTGCGCCAGCACCAGTACGCCGGCCGGCATCCCGGGCCCGGGGAGCGTGACCACCAGGGCCCGACCAGGCGGATTCGGATCCTGTGGCAGCGCTCCGCCCAGCCGCGCCACTTCCTGCCAGTCGCACAGTACGGGCTGTTCCACCAACCCTCTCAGGGCGTGGGCCACTGGCGGGGCCTGGTCCAACGCCGCTTCCGGCAACTGGCCGGCGCACTCGCCCGGCCCGTAGAGGTGCCAGGCTACGCAACGTCCCCGGACCGGCAGGAACAGGATGGCCGTGTCCGCCAGGGCGGGGACCGCCACCCGCACCACCGCACGCACCGTACGGCCGTGGTGGAGGGAGGCCGCGAGCTGCTTCCCCGCCTCCGCCAGGAAGGCGGAGCGGGCGCGCTCGGCCATCAGCTCGTTCTGGCGCTCGTGGACCGCGCTGTCGTCGCGCACCAACCACACGCAGTGACCGGCGAGAGTCCCGTGGCCCTGCAGCACCACCCGGTGCCCTGACAACCGGCGCCCGTCGGAGACGGTCTCGAAGCAGTCCGCACCCTCGGCCATGGCACGCGACAGCGGCCCGTGGAGCGGCTCACCGATGCGCAGCTGAGGGAAGAGTCGTTCCGCCTGGACGTTGCACCAGCTCGGCAACCCGGCCGCGTCGCAGACTACGACGGCCTGATCCACTAGATCCAGCAACCTCGCGGACACGCCGGTCGGCAGCTCTGGTGTCGCCGGCGTGGCACGCGGCCTCTCCTGTCGGCGCGACGCAGCGGGCGAACCAAGGACCGAAAGACCCGGTACCTGCTTCCGCCAAGGTGTCTCGCGGCCGCCGCTGGTCACCGCCGCCCGCTCACGCTGTCGTCGGCCACGGCAGCGGCGCACGGGCGACCTGCCGCATGGCAAGGCAGGTTGTCCATCAGCTGGATCACCGCCTTCTTCACATCGCCCGAAGACTCCCCCGAAGCAACGGTAGCGCGATCTCGACAGGGCCGTCCTGGGGTCCCGCGGATCATGGCCGGGCGGATGCGCGGGCAGCGACACCAGACTTCCCCTCGCCCGGACGGACGGCGAAGAATCGGGTCGGGTCTCACCCCGCACGCCGCGGGGCACATATCCGTTATGCGAGTTCTGGCACCTTCCAGGCGCCGTGAGGCGAAGCGCCGCTGGCCCGCTTACGCGCTGGCTGCGGCTGCGGTGACGGCTACGGCGGTGACCGGCGCGCGAGCCGTGGATCCCAACAGCACCTGGTACGAAACCTTGTCCAAACCTCCATGGCAGCCACCCTCGTGGGCGTTCGGTGCAGTATGGACCCCCTTGTACGGGAGCATCGCCTTCGCCGCCGGGCACGCCGCGAACCGGACAGGTGGCGGCGAGCGCCGTCGGCTGGTCGGGGCACTGGCTGCAAACCTGGCCCTGAACGCGTCCTGGAACTGGCTGTTCTTCGCCGCCAGGAGCCCCCGGGCCGGTCTCGTCGGCACCACCCTCCTTACCCTGAGCACTCTGGACGTCCTGCGGGTGACCGCCCGCGTCGACCGGACCGCCGCGACGGCCCTGACCCCCTATGCGGCCTGGTGCGCCTTCGCCACCACCCTCAACGCCGACATCGTCCGCCGGAACGGCGGCTGCCGATAAGCCGCCCGGCCTGACGGCCAGCAGCTTCCGCGCCTTCTGGAGCCTCCGATGCCGCTCCTCACCACGGCACGGCCGCGGCTGTCGACTCCGGGGCTAAGAAGCCATCTCATTTGGATGGTTGAGTAGATTGTGGGCGCGGTGATCGTGGAGCGCCTGGTGCTATCGGTTTACCCCTGTCGCTCGCGATCTCGGGTGCCAACGTCCACGACAGCCAGGCCCTGATCCCGCCCGTCGACGCCATCCCACCGATCCGCTCACGGCGCGGCCCGAGGCGGCGCAGGCCCGGCAAGCTGCATGCCGACAAAGCCTACGACCACCGTTTCATCCGCTCCTACCTGCGCCGTCGGCAGATACCGGCCCGCATCGCCCGCCGCGGGATCGAGACCTCCAACCGCCTCGGCCGGCACCGCTGGGTTATCGAGCGCACCGTGGCCTGGCTCGGCGGCTTCCGCCGACTCCACCGCCGCTATGAACGCAACGGGTCCCCGGTCGCCGAGCGCGACACCCGCTCCTGCTTCCAGGCGGTGACCAGCGGCTCGATCAAGGCCCACTGCCCGTCGGACAAGTCCGTTGAGTACGGCATCCGTTCCTTACCTCGACCCCATCATGCTCACGACACGCGGGTCAGCCCAAGCGACTCCGTACCCACGAACGGGCGACGCCAGATCATCCAGAAACGGACTTAACGTCCTCTCACACGCCACCGAGCGGGGAGCCAACCGACGTCTGCGGAAGCTGGCCGCCCTGCGGCCGCCGCAGGTGGGCTTCGCCTTCGTCCGGCCGACCGAGCAGGACGCCGACCCGGCGCTGGTGTTCGTCCCGGAGCGGGTGGAGCCCATCGGCCCGGCCACGGTGGCGGGCGACCACCTGCTGGAGGTCGAGGCGGACGTCTGCGGCGGGCAGCTCTACCTGCGCTGGACGTACCGCACGGCGCTGCACGACGAGGCGACCGTCCGGCGGTTGCTGGACGAGCAGCTGGCGGAGCTGGACGGGCTGCTGCGCCAGGGGGCGGGCAGCACCGCCGAGCGCTCCACCCGGCCGGCGCCGGTCACACCGGTGGCCCCGGCCGCCGGTGCGGCCGCCGCCGACGGGATCGAGGCGGTGCTGGCCGAGCTGACCGGCGAGTCCTACCGGAGCTGACCCGCCGGCTGGTGTTCGAGCCGCTGGGTATGACCGGTTCGAGCCGCTGGGTATGACCGGTTCGAGCTTCGACCCGTGCTGGCCCGACGCCGAGGGGCGGCCGTTCGCGCACGGCCACGACGCCGAGGGGCGGCCGTTCGCGCACGGCCACGACGCCGACGGTCGGCAGGTCTCGGCCGGCTGCCGGCCGCCGGCGGCCTCTGGACCACGGCCGCCGACCTGGCCGACCTGGCCGCCGAGCTGCGGCGGTGCTACCTGGGCCGGGAGCGCGGGCTGGTGGCGACCGAGCTGGTGCGGGAGATGCTCACCCCGCAGTCGGGCCGCGCCTACGGCTGGAGCACCATCCTCGACACCACCGGTGGCGACCTGAGTTCGGCCACGGCGGCCAGGCGTACTGCTACCAGGCGATGACCTGGATGCGGGTGCACTCCGGGCGCGGCCTGGTGATGCTGAGCAACGCGGTGACCGGCCGGGAGCTGATCAGGCACCTGATCGCCACCGAGCTGTCCGGGCGGACCCGGCTGACCGGTGAGTGGCAGCGGGCCATCGAGGAGGCCGTGGGCCGGGAGCGGGGTGGGACCGCGTAGCCGCCTCCGGTGCCGTCCGTCCGGGGCGGTCGCAGCCCGGACGCCCGCAGCCCGTTACGAGCGGCGCGGGATCCGGGCGGTCTGTGACAGCGACACGCAGATGACGGAGGTGGCGGCCCACACCAGGGGGACTGTCCACGGGCTCCACCACATGAGCGCCAGCGAGACGGCCGCGGCCGCCAGCAGCGCGACGGTGACCGGCAGCACAACGTCGCGCCGGTACCGCCTCAGCTGCTCGCCGAGGACCTCTTCGACGATCTCGGCGACCCGGTCGTCGATGGTGTCCCCGTAGTGCACGAGGAACTGCTCGATGTCGTCGGTCCTGCCGGCCGGGCAGGGGCGGCCGGCGGCGCTCGAGTGTCGATCGGTCATGTCCCCACGATGTCGCACCGGGCGGCGCCGGGTCGGCAGCGTGAACCCACCGGCCGGGCGGGGGGTAAACCCTACCCCCGCTGATGGGTTCTCCTTGCTGCCGACGGGTGGTCGGGTTGGGTACCGTCCCCTTATCGAAGCGAGGCGCGGACGGTGACCTGGTCGCCGCCCGCACTGCCCACGAGAGCGGGTCTGAAGCAGTTGACCGAGTACATCGCCGGCCGTGCCACCGGCAGAGCCCGGACGGACGCCCGGCGACCCCGCGAGGTGGTGCCGGGCAATCCGCTGCGCGCGCTGGCCTCCCCCGTGCTGTGGCGGGCGTCGACCCACCTGGCACTTGACGGTCTGGTGGCGCTGGCGGGACTGGCCGTGCTGGTCGTGCTGGTCGTCGCCGTCTGCCTGGCGCCGGCAGGCCTGGTGGGCCTGCCGCTCACGGTGGCGGCGGGGTGGGCGCTGTTCCGGCTGGCCGCCGTCGAGCGCGCCCGGTTCGCCGTGACCTGCGGGCTGGAGCTCGACGAGCTGCCGGCGCCGGTCTCTTCGTGGCGGTTGGCCAAGTCGCTGCAGTCGCTCGTCCACAACCCCTGCACCTGGCGGCTGATCGGCTACTTCGTACTGATGATGCCGGTGGCGGTGGTGACCGTGGTCGGGGTGGCGCTGATCTGGGCCGTGCCGCTGACTCTGGTGCTGCTTCCGGCCTACTACCGGGGCCTGCCCGGCGGGCAGGCCCAGCTCGGGCCGTTCGTGGTGGATTCCCTGCCCCGGGCGCTGCTGGTCGCGGCGGTGGCGCTGCTGGTCGGCGCGGTCCTATCCCCACTGATCGTCAAACTCCTGCTGGCGCTGGACACCGCGCTGGCTGCCGCACTGCTCTCCCGGCCCCGCGGCATGGAACTGGAGCAGCGGGTCAACGATCTGACGGAAAGTCGCGCCCGGGTGGTGGACGCCGCCGAGGCGGAGCGCAAACGGATTGAGCGGGACCTGCACGACGGTGCCCAGCAACGGCTGGTGGCGATGTCGATCACCCTGGGCCGGGCCAGCTCGCGGTTGAAGAAGTCCGGTGACCACGAGACCAACAAGCTGGTCGAGGACGCCCGGCGGGAAACCCTCAGCACCATCGCCGAGTTGCGCAACCTGGCCCGTGGCCTGCACCCGCCGGTGCTGACCGACCGCGGCCTGGAGGCGGCGCTCTCCGCCGTCGCCGCGCTGGCTCCGGTGCCGGTGCGCCTTGACGTCCTGGTGGAGCCGCGCCCCTCCTCCACCATCGAGGCGGTCGCCTACTTCACGGTGACCGAGGCGCTCACCAATGTGGCCAAACATGCTCATGCGACCCGCGCTTGGGTGGAGATCCGGCGGGAGGGCGCCCGATTGGACGTTAAGGTTGGCGATGACGGGCGTGGCGGAGCCGATCTCGCGGCCGGCACGGGTCTAACCGGTCTGGCGGACCGGGTGTCCGGGGTGGACGGGCGGTTCCGGCTCAGCAGTCCGCTGGGTGGACCGACCGTGATCGAGGTGGAATTGCCATGCGGGTAGTGCTGGCCGAGGACTCCGCGCTGCTGCGCCAGGGCATCGAACTGCTGCTCAGCGAACAGGGGATCGAGGTGGTCGCCGCGGTCGGCGACGGGGAGCAACTCCTGCGCGCGGTGGCCGAACACCGGCCGGACGCCTGTGTGACGGACGTCCGGATGCCGCCCACCTTCCTGGACGAGGGCCTGCGCGCCGCACTGGCGGTACGCGCCCGCTGGCCGGAGACCGGCGTCCTGGTGCTCTCCCACTACGTCGAGGAGCGCTACGCCATCGACCTGGTCAACACCAATGACAACGGGGTCGGTTACCTGCTCAAGGACCGGGTATCGGACGCCGAGGAGTTCGTGGACGCGCTGCGCCGGGTCGCCGCGGGCGAGACGGTCCTCGACCCGGAGGTGGTCAAGCAGTTGCTGGCCGGCAGCCGGCAGCGGGATCCGCTGTCCACCCTGACGCCGCGCGAGCGGGAGGTCCTCACGGCCATGGCGGGGGGCCGTTCCAACGCCGGGATCGCGGCCGATCTGGTGATCGGCACGGCGGCGGTGGAGAAGTACATCCGCAGCATCTTCGTGAAATTCGATCTGCAGCAGGAGGCGGGAGACCACCGCCGCGTGCTCGCCGTTTTGCGCTACCTGGGAGCTTGAGATCAGTACCACACCGATGAAGCGCCGCGGATGCCTCCTCATAGGGCTGGCCGTCCTCGTCGCGGTCGTCGCCGTGGCCAGTTGGGTCGTGGTCGCCTCGCTTCCGGCGCACCACCCGTACAGCGGCAACTGGCAGCAGGACGCGGCCGACGCCAGCCAGGTGACGGTCCAGGCCGACGGACTCGGCGTGACGCTGAGTCAGGACGGCTCCTCGCAGGTCACGGTGGCCATGAGCGGCAGCTACACGGGCCATGTCCCGCAGGTCTCCGTCACCCGGTCCGGGTCGGACGTCACGGTCACCGCCGGCTGCTCCAACGACTGCTCGGAGCACCTGCAGATCACGGTGCCGGCCGGCCTGGCCGCGCAGGTGAGCACCGGGGACGCCGGGATCCAGGCGAAGGGCCTGACCGGCCGGCTGGATCTGACCACCGGGCTGGGCGGGGTCGAGGTGGACCAGTCGTCCGGCCCGCTGACCGTGCGGAGCACGGGCGGCGCGGTGACCCTCGCCGACAGCAGCGCCCCGAACGCCGAGGTGACCACCACCGACGGCGCGGTCAGCGCCTCCTTCACGGCGGCACCCGCCTCCCTGAAGGTCACCACGGGCTACGGCGGGGTCGACCTCAAGGTGCCTCACGACGCCACCTACCACGTCGACGCGCAGAGCTCCTGGTCGTCGCCGAGCGTCTCGCTGCCGAACACCGCCACGGACGCGCCGCACAGCGTGGTGGTGAAGACCACGCGCGGCGACATCATGGTCCACTGAGCACGCCCGTGCCGCGAACGACGGTGGCGCCCCCGGGAGATCCCGGGGACGCCACCGTCGTTCGGACGATCAGCCGGCGACCAGCGAGGGGTCGACGACGATCTTCGCGTGCCGCTCCGGCTCGCCGAGCTCGGCGATCGCCCCGGCCAGTCCGTCCAGGCCGGTGACGCCGGTGATGACGGCACCGGCGTCGATCCGGCCCTCGGCGATGTCCCGCAGTGTCTGGCGGTACTCACCCGGGCTGCCGCCGAACGACCCGCGGATGTCCAGCTCCTTGCCGGCCACCACCCCGGGGTCGACCGTGTCGGGGCGCAGGCAGACGCCGACCAGCACGATCTTCGCGCCGGCCGGTGCGCCGTCGACGACCCGGGCGAGCATGCCGGGGGCGCCGACACACTCGAAGAGCACCACGTCGGTGGTCAGCACCCCGCGGTGCTCTGCGGTCATCCGGTCCGGCATCCCGGGGATCACCCCGAGCGAGGACCAGCGGTCGTAGGGCGACTCGACGGCCGGGCCGATCAGGATGTCGGCACCCAGCCGCTCGGCCAGCGCCCGCCGCTTGGGCGAGAAGTCGACCGCGACGACCGGGCCGTGGCCGCGCGCCTTGAGCACCGCGACGACGCCCAGGCCGATCGGGCCGAGGCCGAGCACCACGGCGACCTAACCCGGACCGGGCTCGCCCCGCCGGACCGCCCGGGCGGCGACCGAGAACGGCTCGCCGAAGCCGCCCGGAAAGGCCGGGGTGTAGCCGACGATCCCACCGCCCTGCGGGCCGAAGCGGATCGGCGGGCCGCAGACGGTGCTCCCGACCGGCAGAGCCCGCACGGCCCGCTCTCCTCTCTGCGGTCTCCCGCGGTCAGGCGGCCTCGGCCGTCTTCTCGATCAGCAGGGCGACGAGTGAGTCGATGGTGGGGTAGTCCCAGGCCAGGGTCGGCTCGACCTCGATGTCCAACTCGTCCTCCACGTCGCCGCACAGGGCGAGGGCGTAGACCGACTCCAGGCCGTACTCGACCAGCTTGACGTCGGGCTTGATCTGCTCGGCCGGGATCTCCAGGTAGTAGGCGCCCCGTTCGGTCAGCCACTGGGCGAGCTGCTGGACCTCGGGGGCCGATTCCATGGACGTGGTCATGAGGGCTTCCTTCCGAAACGGGGTGTCGGGGGGTGGATTACGGATGCCGGGGTGAGTCCAGCGAGGAGGCGAAGTCGGCCGGTGCGGCGGTGACTTCGGCCGGTCGCTCCTGCTGGGTCCAGTGCCCGCAGCCGGGCAGGATCATCGTCCTGCGCAACTGCGGTGCCCACTGGTGCAGTTCGGCGTCCAGTCGGGCGTGGTCGGTGCCCTGGACGACAAGGCCCTGGGAACCAGGACCGAGACACTCGCACACCACGGCCTGCGGATCACTCTCAACACACGATTCGGGGGAACAGCAGCATGAACACCCACGCACGACGGGCCAACCTCGTGGCCGCGGCCGCCGCCGCACTGGCGGCGATCACCCTCACCCTCGTCACGCCCGCCATCGCATCCGGAGTCAGCGCCGCCGCGCAGCCGCGGGCCGCTGCCGCCCGGGCCAACACCACCGGCACCACCACCCCGCCCGACAACAACGGCTGGGACTGACAGGTGGGTTATCCCTACCCCGGTTCGGTGGGCTGGCCACGTGTCCGGCCCGGCCGAACTGCTGTTGGCTGGAGGGCAGATGGTCGGTGCGGGGCGGCGCAGGTGCGGGCCGCGTCTTTGAAGACAAGGCGTCCGGCAAGAACGTCGACCGGGCCGGGCTCATGGCGGCGCTGGACTACATGCGCGAGGGTGACACGCTCTGCG
>NZ_JBSFJV010000157.1:0-10842 GCF_053598235.1 Kitasatospora sp. NPDC001159 | reverse complement strand
ATTGGTGCTGGTCATCAGGGGTGGAACTCCTACTCGGGCCCTCTCAGGCTAACCCGACAAAGCGGGATGTCTCACCCAAGGCTGACAGAGAGGGGCTTGAGGAGCGTGGAGGCCAGCCGGTTCGGTTCTCCCGCGAAGTCCCGTAGTGAACCGCTCCGGGTTTGACCGAGGCTCGATCGCTTGGAAGGTTCTCATCCGGTGCGACTGTTCTGGCTGGACATGTTCGCGTCGGTGAAGCGGCCGGTGCGGCGGCGGTGGGCGCGAGCTAGGTGGTGCTGGAGCCGTACGTGGCGGAACTGGTAAACGGCGCCGCACCGGCGCAGCGCGCCGCGGTGGTAGGCGTCCTCGAGGAACACGGCGGTGTTCCAGGGGAGTCGGCCGGTGAGCGGGAGCCAGAAGCGGACCAGGACGAGCCACTGTCCCCAGGCCGTGAACGTGAGGATGTAGGCAGCGGCGCCGCCGGTTCCGCCGATGGCGCCGACCTCGAGCCCGTCCAGGCCCCAGACCAGGGGGCCGAGCGTGCCGTGGAGCGCGGTGACGAGGGCCTGGCCGACTCCGGTGATGGTGGCTGTCAGCAGCGGCGCGAGGATCAGGAGTTGCCGGGCGGCCTCGGCCCGGTTCGTCGCCAGCAGGGCGGAGGGGGTCGCTGCGGAGGTGGTGTCCAGCGGAGCCTGAAAGGCCATCAGGAGCCCGAAGGTCAGCGGCGCCGCCGTGCCGAAGATCAGCCCGAAGACAATGACGTTGACGATCGTGAACTGCGGCACCCCGGGAGCGGTGATCGGGAAGCCGTACACCAGGGACCGTTCCAGGGTGATGGCCACGGCGGTGCCCGCCCCCATGACGAACCCGCCCAGCAGTGCCGCGCCGAGGTGGGCGGCGAACGCTCGGCGCGGTCGACGGGCCATGCGCCGGTGTCCGCGCATGCGCAGGCGGGTGCGGGTGGGTTCGGTGCCGGGGCGGCGGCGGAGCGTGTCGGCGAAGGCCTGCGTACAGCCGAAGGTCAGGCCTGCCGCCGGCCCGAGCAGCAGGCCCAGGAGGAGGACCTGGGTCGCGGAGAGCGGCGCCAGTGCCATGATCGGCCAGATGGAGACGGTCAGGCAGGCTGTGGTGGCGAGGACGACGGCCAGGGTCCGGGGACCGCGGTGCAGGCTGTCGGCGAGTTGCCACCACGCGAGATCGTGCCGCTCCGTCTCGGGCGTGGCCAGGCCGTGGGCGAGGTAGCCCAGCCATCGTCCGGCCTGCGCGGGGTGCCACGTCCGGTGCGGCCGCCCGTGGCCGGTGGTGGTCGCCTCGGGTGCGCGCGGGCGGTACAGGGCGGGTACGAAGCCCGACAGCAGATGTTCCTCGAGGGCGCGGGCGTCGGGGAATCTGGCGCCGTCCAGGAGTTCGTCCGGGGCCGGGCCGGTGGCGTTGCTGTACAGGACGCGGGCCAGGGCGACCATGAGCGGGGTGCTCAGCGTCTCGGTGATCCGGGCACTCGCGGGATGGTCCGGGTCCTCTACGGCCGCCAGCACGCGGCCCCAGTCGCGGGCACCGTCGAGGTGCGACGTCCTCGGCAGGTAGTGCGCCAGGTCCGCCGCCGTGAGGTCGCCCAGTTCGACGCACGCGGCCCAGGCCAGCGGAGTGCCGGTGGCACGGACCGCCTCCGCGTACTCGTCCCGCCTGCTGGTCACCACCAGGGCCGACGACGTCGCGTTCAGCTCCCTCAGCGCCGCCTCGCGCAGGCCCTCGGCGATCTCGTCGAAGCCGTCCAGGACGGGCAGCACGGCGTCCCCGTGGACCAGCGCCTCGGCGAGTGACTGGGTGCCTCCGGGGCTGCGGCGGGCCAGCTGCGGGTGGTCACGCAGGAGTTGGCCGACCAGCCAGTCCGGCAGCGACACCGCGGTCGGATCCCAGGCTCCCAGGCCGAAGATGACCGGGACCTGCGTGCAGCCGGTCTCCAGAAGGTCCAGCACGAGTCGGATCGCCAGCACCGACTTGCCTGCTCCAGCCCGGCCCAGGACCACCATCCGGCCCGACGGTATGCGCCGGTGCACCTGCGCCACCTGCGCCAGGTCTCCGGCCAACTCCAGCGGCTTCGCCACCGAGCCTGGCCCCAACCGCTGGATGTTGTCCCACCGGTCGACCAGGTCGGCGGGTGCCGGCTGCCACCGCACCGGAAGCTGGAACGGGTCCCGGACCCGGCTCTGGTCCTCTTCCCGCCGCCAGCGGCGCCGGACCTCCCGGGCCAGCTCTCCGGCCGCTTCGTCCAGCAATCCGTGCCCGTGTAACAGCGGCCCGGCCGCGGGAGCCGGAGCGGTCGGCGCGACCGGGCCGCCGGGCGCGTCACCGGCGGTGCCCGCAGCGGGAACCAGGGCCTGGACCGGTACCCCGAGCGCGGAGGCCAACTGGCTGACCGTCGCCATCCGGGCATCGAGCGGGGCGCCATGCTCCAGCCGGCGGATGCTGCGCACGCTCACCCCGGAGATCTCGGCCAGCTGTTCCTGCGTCAGACCGGCGGCCCTTCGCAGGCCGCGGAGGGCGGAGCCCGGCTCCGTCATCACTTCTCCTTACGCGTCGGTAGGTTGCCGGCCGCAGACTACCGCGCGGCAACCGGCCGACCATGGCCGGTGCGTGGCCTGTTGCGGCGGCGTTCGTTCGCGTGACGATCCGTGCTGCCGGCGGCGGGCGGACCGCGGACTGGCGGAATGCCAGCGGATCGCGCCCCCGGGGTGCGGTGGAAGGGGTTGCCGTGCGGTACCGGTTCTGGTGCGGGGAGTGCGGGTTCAAGACGCCGTGGGCCGGGCAGCCGGAAGGCCGTCTGGAGCTCGTACGGCACTGCGAACGCCGGCACGCCGGCCACGCTCCGAGCGGTCACATCGAGGCGGGACGATGGTGGGGCGGCGGCCGGGTGGGCTGCCTGATGGCCAGCGGGGCGGGCCTGCTGGTGCTGCTGCTGGTGGTCGTCGCGCTCTGGCGGAGCCCGGCCTAACCCGCTCGGGGGCTCGGCGCGGTCGGCCCGGTGCCCGTCGCACCTGGCGGGGAAGCCCAGGTCAGCCGCGTCCGGGCGCGACCGGCCGGATGTGGCCGGTCGGTTGTCCTGTTGTCCGCGGGCCGGTGCGGCCACGGTGGCCGGGGCGGTGCCGCAGAAGCCCGCCGTCCCGTCCCCAGCACCCACCGCCGTCCGGGAGGACCTTGTGAAACACCGGCTGGCCACCGTCGTGGCCGCATTCGTGACCGCCTTCGCCACCGTCACCGGCACGGTCGTCACTTCCACCGCCGCCCGTGCCGCCGACCCGGCGACAGCGCCGGCGCCGACGCTCACCGACGGCTTCGGTCTGACGCAGGTGGCCGACGACCCGTCACTGGTGGGCAACCCGCGCATTCCCGCCAACACTGACACGGACTTCCGGATCACCGTGACCAGCACGCAGGTCGCCAACGCGCCGGGCACGGTCGGACACCACATCCGGATCGTGCTGCCGTCGGACTACCGCGACAACCCCGGCAAGCGCTATCCGGTGCTGTACCTCCTGAACGGTTCCCCCGGCGACCCGTGCGACTACTTCAACGCCGACCGGCTGCCCATGTTCGACGGCGTCAAGAACACCTCCGGCATGATCATCGTCATGCCGGACGGCGGTCCCCGCAGCTGGTACACCAACTGGCTCCGGCAGAACACCGAGGCCGGCCCGCAGAACTGGGAGGACTTCGAGGTCCACGAGGTCGTCCCGTTCATCGACGCCAACCTGCGGACCGTGCCCGACCGCGTCCACCGGGGCATCGCCGGGATCTCCATGGGCGGCTTCGGCGCCCTGCACCTGGCCCAACTGCACCCGGACCTGTTCGGCCAGGTCGCCAGCCTGTCCGGCGAGGCCGACATCTCCCGCAACGAGATGATGTTCCGCGAGGTCATGGTCGGTTCCATGACCAACCGGAAGACCCAGGTGTTCGCGCCGCTGGTCAGCCTGCTCGGCGGCGGCGTCCGGCCATGGAGCAACTGCCACCCCGTCAGCGACCCCTACGAGCCCAGCGTCTCCGACACGGACGCGATGTACGGATCGCCCTACCCCGTCTCCGTGGTGACGCCCCCGTACGACGACTCACTGTGGAATGCGGCCGACCCGACCGAGCACGCCGCCGCCTTCGCGGACACGAACGTCTCGATCTACGTCGGCAACGCCTCGGGAAACCCGCTGAACGCCGAGTTCTGGCTGGAGAGCGCTTCGCAGCACTTCAACGCCGCACTGGTCAATGCCGGTCAGCACCCGTACTTCGTGGACTACGGCGGCGGCGCCGGCTGGGGCTGTGACGGCGGCCACGACTACTCCTGCTGGGACCGGGACCTGGTGGACCTGCTGCCGCGCCTGCAGTCCGCCTTCGCCGCCACCTCCACGACCGCCGCGGCCGGCCGGATCGCCACCGCGGACCAGGGCCTGTGCCTGGACGTGCGCAACGGATCCTACTTCGACGGCACGCCGGTCCAGGTGTACGGATGCAACGCGAGCGTGGCGCAGAACTGGACGGTCGGCGACGGCAGCACCGTCCGAGCACTCGGCAAGTGCCTGGACGTGGCCGGCGGCGGCACCGGCCACGGCACCGGCGTCGACCTCTACCCGTGCAACGGCACCGGTGCCCAGACCTGGGTGCCCCAGCCGAACGGCACGCTGCTCAACCCGCAGTCGGGCCGCTGCCTGTCCGACCCCGACCGGGGCAGCGCCGGGACGCAGGCCGTCATCCGGGACTGCACCGGCGGCCCGGACCAGCAGTGGACCCTGCCCCGGCCCACCGCCTGACGCGCCCCCGACCGGCCGGCCCGCCGCAGGACGTCGCCCCGGCAGGCGATCCGTTGATGTCGAACACTCTTGAGAATCGAGGTGGACCCCGTGGGGGAACCACTGCTGCCCGGTGATCCCAGGCAACTGGGGCGCTTCTACCTGGATGGCCGGCTCGGCTCCGGCGGCCAGGGGGTGGTGTACGAGGGCTACGCCGCCGATGGGCAGCGGGCCGCGGTCAAGGTGCTGCGCGCGGTGGACTTGCCCGACCTCGAGCGACTACGACGGGAGGTCCGGGCCTGGACCCTGGTGGAGCCCTACTGCACCACCAAGGTCCTGGAGGCCGATCTCGACGCCGTCCCCCCGTACGTCGTCAGCGAGTTCGTCGACGGCATGGACCTGCGGCGCGCGGTGATCACCGGCCGGCCGTACGGTCCGGAGGAGCTGCGGCGGCTGGCGGTGAGCCTGGCAGCGGCTCTGGTGGCGATCCACCGGGCCGGCGTCGTGCACCGCGACCTCAAGCCGGAGAACATCCTGCTGGCACCCGACGGCCCCCGCGTGATCGACTTCGGGATCGCCCGCATCATGGAGGGCACCGCCACGACCGGCGTGCCGATGGGCACCCTGCGCTACATGCCGCCGGAACGGTACCGGGGCGAGCCCGGCGACGGGAAGGTCGACATCTGGGGCTGGGGCGCAGTGATGATGTTCGCCCGGACGGGCCGGGACCTCTTCGAGGGCAACAGCGTGGGGGCGGTGGCGCACCAGGTCGCCACGTACGAACCCGACACCTCCCAGCTGCCCGAGCCGCTGGACGCCCTGGTGCGCGCCGCGCTGGAGAAGGACCCCGACAAGCGCCCCGGCGCCGAGGAACTCCTGCTGTCCCTGGTCGGGCGCCGGGACCTGGCGTCCGTCGTCGAACGCTTCGGCCGCGAGGGGGATCCGGCGGACGCCGGGCCCTCCCGGGCCGAGACCGCCGAAGTGGCGTTCGCAGCGCTGGAACGCCGCGAGCAGGAGGCCGTTCCGTCGATTCTGCTGCGCCTGGTCGCGGCCGGCGAGCGCGCCGAGGACACCCTTCGCGCGGCCAGGTGGCACGAGTTCCTGGACGGCCGGCTGCCCGAACAGGTCGTGGAGAAGGTCGTCAGGGCGTTCACCGGTGCCGGCATCCTGGTCGACGAGAACGGGACCGTCACCCTGGCCAGCGCGGCCCTGATCCGGTCCTGGCCCAGGCTGCGCGACTGGGTCGAGGACGAACGCGACGGCCTCGCCGCCCACCAGCGCCTGACCGAAGCCACCCGGATCTGGGCCGACCACGGCCGCAAACGCGGCGACCTGCTCCAGGGCACGCCCTTCGAGCAGACCCGCGACTGGGCGGCGACGGGACGGCGCAACCTCGTCCTGAGCCTCATCGAGCGGGAGTTCCTGGAAGCATGCGTCGCCCTCGGCCGCCGCCGCAACCGTCTGCGCGTGGTGCTGAGCGCTGTGCTGGCCCTCCTGCTGACCGTCTCGGCCGGCGCCGCCGGCATCGCCTACCACCAGTGGCGCACCGTCCTGCACCAGAAGCTCACCCTCGCCGACCAGCAGCGCACACTGACCCGCCAGTACGAGCGCGCCACGTCGGTCCAGGTCGCAGCCACCGCCCAGTCGCTGCGGACCAGCGACCCGGAACTCGCCCGGCGGCTGGCCGTCACGGCCGAGAACCTGGGCGACACACCCGACGCCAGAACCGCTCTGATGACGCTCAACACCCAGTGGGAGGCGGCCGCGTTCCACCTGCCGACGGTCCCGGTCACCGACGCGACCAGGTCCGGCACCGCCCCCGCAGGGATGGACGGATCGGGACACCTCCTCGTCCGGGCCACCGGGGCACACGTGGAGATCCGCGACCTGGCCACCCGCGAGCAGACCGGCTCCTACACCGCGTCCGCACCGGTGCTGAAGGTGGCCGTCTCCGGCGACGGCTCCCGGGCGGCGGTGCTCGGTGAGGACACCCAGGTCGTCGTCCTCGACCCGCAGCACGCCGCCCCCGCCACCGGGACCACCGCCTTCCACCTGCCCGGGCCCTCGAAGGGCATCTCCGCCCAGATCATGCTCAGCCCGCACGGGAACTACCTGGTCGAAAGCGGTGACGCGATGACCCTGTGGGACACGCGCACCGGCAAAGCGGTCTTCCACACGCAGCAGTCGTCGAGTGTCTCGCACTTCTCCCCCTGGGACGGTGCCTCCTTCTCCCCGGACGAGAAGACCGTCTCCTTCTTCACCCCCCAGGCAGCCACGCCCTTCACCTGGGTCGACCTCCCGGCGGGCAAGCAAGTACCGGTTCCCGGAATCAACGTCAAAGCCGCCGACGTCCGAAGCGCGATGGCTTTCAGCCCGGACGGGAAGTGGGTCGCGGTGGCGACCGCGCAGTCGACGGTCGTCCTCGCGGACCCGAGCAAGCCCCGCATCAATTCCTTCACGCTGACCGGAGCGCTGCCCGACACGACGATTCCCTTCTCCACTCCCTATCCGCTGACGTTCAGCCAGGACGGCCGCTACCTCAGCCAGGACGGCACTGTCTGGAAGGTTCCGGGACCCTCGTTCGACGACCCCACCCAACCCGTTCTGAACCAGCGCTCGACGACGAGCGAGTGCGCCCCCGAAACCCCGTACACGCTCACCGCGGACAGCTCGCACGCCGTCTGCCTCGGCGCGGACAACACCGTCCGCGTCCTCGACCTCAGGCCGATCACGCAACCGCCCGCAGCAGTCGAGCAGTGGTCCATCTACAAGCGTTCCGCCGTCAGCCAGGACCGCGGCACCACCGCGCTGGTCAGGCTAGTCATCGGCACCAAGGACTCCGTCGCCCCCAGCGCGGTCGACGTGCGGACGGTCGGCGCCACGTCCGAACGTCACACGTTCGACGTCGCCGCGGTGCGGGTCCAACTCAGCCCCGACGGACATCTGCTGGCCGCCTGGGACGGCACCGACATCCAGCTCTACGACACCCGCACGCCCGGAAGCCCCCAGCGGGGCGAGCTGCCCGGCTACAACTCGTCGGAGTACGCGGCGGCCTTCTCACCCGACGGCAGGTTCATGGCCGTCGAAGGATCCGCGACCACACACGACAACACCGGGTACCACGTCACCGCCACGCTCGACTTCTGGGACCTGACCACCATGAGCAAGATCCGCACCCTGACCGCCCCGGTCGACACCCTGAGGCCCGATTCCGGAGTCTTCTTCGCCCCCGACGGGAACTCCGTGATCGCCGTCCCGTACTTCGGACTGGTCTCCTTCCCGTCCGGGCAGATCAGCACCGCCAGCCCTCCCGACCTGTCGGCGGACGCGCTCAGCGACGACGGGACGACCCTCTTCTCCTACCCGACCCCCGCACAGCCGTACCTGAAGACCTGGAACGCCCGGACCCTGAAACCCGTGGGAGAGCCGCTGAGGGTGGACACCGTCCCGCCCTTCGACCCGCACTACAGCACCGAGGCGATCGCCGTGTCCCCGGATGCGGGACTCCTCGCCGCGGTGCAGGGAAGCGGATCGAGCTACCAGGTGAAGCTCTGGAGCCTGACCGACCGGAGCGCCGTCGGCACGGTCCTCACCGGAATGACCAATCCGATCGTCGCCGTCGCCTTCTCGTCGGACGGTTCCCGACTCACCGCCATCGACAAGTACGGGGCCACCTACACCGCCTCGCTCAAGGGAGACGCGATCGCCCGGGCGATGTGCGCACAGGTCGGATCCCTGAGCCAGGCGGAGTGGGTGAAGTACGTGCCCGGACTTCCCTACCGGTCTTCGTGCCCGGCGACCGGATCTGCCTAATACTACAGTCGGACTTCTCCATTCCCGCTGGTCACAGCGCAGGACCGCCAGCACGATGCCGGCGATCTTCCCCGCGGACAGGGCCCGCCACGGCGAGCGGATCTTCTTCAGATGCCCGCGCAGCAGGCCCGCGAGCCAGTTCAAGGTGGTGCTCGACAGCGGCAGGCGGGCGGTGTAGACAAGGCCGTCATGGCCCTCGACGGGGTTCGTGTTGTTTCGCATGCAACGTCAACCGCCGTCGGGGGCCCGCCGGTTACGCCATCGGCACCGGCTCGGGACGGCAGGCCAGACGATCTACACCGTAGACACCGGCCGACGGCCAGGACGAGCATCGCACTCGCCCTCACACCAGTCCCGTGACCTGCAACTTCACGATGCACACCGCTCAGTCGTGTTGCACCGCGCGTTGCAGTGCCCGCCGAACTGGCGGGGGTCAGGAGCGGCGCCACCAGGAGCCGCCGGTGTTCTTCGCCCTGGCGGCCTCGGCGGCGGCGAGCTGGGCCCGTTTCCGGTCGGACTCCTCCGTCTGGCAGGACGTGCACACCCGCTCGCCCCAGCGGGCCCGCTCCCACTCCGCGTCGGTGAGCTTCACCTCGCAGCGGGTGCAGGCCGGGCGGGCCGCCTCCCACTCGGCTTGCTCGCGGGCGGGGCGGGCGGCGGCCGCGGCCTTGCGCTCGATGGCGAGGAGCCGGTCGCCGTCCGGGTTGTCCAGCCCGCCGGCAAGGGTGCGCCAGCCGTCTCTGCCGAAGCGCCGCCACACCGCAGCGTCGGCGCCCTGGTCCTCGAGCAGTTGCAGCGTGGTGGCGACCACCGGCAGCGCCAGGTGATAGTTGCCGGCCGACACCCCCGCGTACGAGTACGGGCGCGGACTCCAGTAGGCGGCGGAGCCGGCCTCCACCGCGTCGCGGGTCCGCCCACGAGGCATCGCCGGATCGCAGCGTCTGCACCTGCCAGGTGCCATGGTCGAAGCTCGTCACCGTGATCGAGGAGCAGCGGCTGCCTGCCCGGCCTGCTTCGATTGGTGGGCCGGCCTGGGCCCTGTACCGCGCGCACTGCGCGGACTGCGGGGCCGAGTACCCCGGGCCATGGCGACTGGTCCCGGGTTCCTCGTCATGGAGGAGCGCTACGACGACGGCAGCGTCTTCAAATGCCAGTGGCCCGAGGACGCCCTGGACGAGTACATCCACATCATCATGCGGATCCGTCAGCTCGCCGCCGACCGCAACATCACCCCACACGAGGCGTTCCTGCTGGTCATGCACGCGAAGTTCGGGCTTCCCCAAGCCGAGTGGGTGCAAAAGCACACCTGCCCCGACGACTGCGCCGACTGGATGGCCGGCCGCCAGGGCGCCCGGGACCTCTTCATCCCCCATCAGTGCCCGCCCAGCTGGGACCTGACCCTCTCCCCGGCGTAGCCGCGCCCCCACGCACGCATCAGCGGAACGAACCAGGGGCCACGTGGAGGAGCTGGAGACGACCGACGGCACCGTCGCGGTGAAGCTCGGGGTCTGGATCTCCAACACCAAGAGCCGCCGGGCGAAGCTGACCGGCGAGCAACTCGACCAGCTCGCCGCACTCGGACTCGACTGGCGCTGACACCAGCGGGCCCAGCGCCCGTCGAGAAGCGCTCCAGGCCGTCCCTGCCCGGCCATGGCCGCGGTGTCCGAGGAACAACGGCGGCGGGTCCGGCGGGGGCGGGCTGGCGGCCTTCCAGGGGCGAGCGGGCGCAGTGTCGCGGCGCCTGCCACGCCTCGGCGCGCGCGATGGGGTCCGGCACGAGGCACGGTGGGTGCCGAGGACGACCGGCGCTGATCAGGGCCAGCCCGGTCTCGAGGCCGTCGGCGTTGTGCTGTGTCCAGCCCCGGGCGAGTCCAACGCCGTGGTGAAGGTCGCTCCTGTCCCTGCCTCACAACCCCGGGCACGGGCTCTGGTCTATCCCCGTGCTCGTTCTGTGGTGGCCAGTCCCAGTGGAGCGCAGGTCCAGGTGAAGGGCGCGGCGGAGTCAGGCGCGGCGAAGAGCGCGTCGTAGCTGGAGAACTGGTCGTTGCCGGTCGAGGTGCCGTGAAGGAGCCGGCTGGGTGCGAAGTCGGCGGCCAGCGGCCTGGGCTGGCCCTCGGTACGGTAGGGCGAGAGTTCCCACTCCGGTGTCGCCAGTGCTGCCGGAACGGTGGCGTTGGCCTCTAGGCCATGTCTCTCCGATCATGAGCGGAGCCAGATGATGACGGCCGCGAAGGTTACGGTGCCCAGGAACACGTGCCCTCGCTTGTCATAGCGG
>NZ_JBSFJV010000156.1:0-10888 GCF_053598235.1 Kitasatospora sp. NPDC001159 | reverse complement strand
TTGAAGCGTTCGACCTTGCCGTTGGTCTGGGGCCGGTAGGGCCGGGTGCGCTTGTGGGTGATCCCGGCCCCGGCCAGGACATCGCGCCAGGCGTGAGCCCTGTCACCAACCTCCGTGGTCAGTACACCTAGATCGCGTCGGTGGGGATGGTGCCGAGGCGGCCGGCCTGGAAGTCCTCCATGGCCTGCTGGAGTTCGCGGTGGCTGTTCATCACGAACGGGCCGTACCAGGCGACCGGTTCGCGGATCGGCAGGCCGCCGAGGAGGACGACCTCGAAGTTGGCGCTGCGGGAGTCCTGGCTCTCGTCGGCGCGGATGGTGAGGGAGTCGCCGTCGCCGAAGACGACCGCCTGGCCCATGCCGAACGGGCGCCGCTCCTGGCCGGCCGAGCCCTTGCCGGCCAGGCCGTAGGCGAGGGCGTTGAAGTCGGAGCGCCAGGGCAGGGTGACCTGGGCGCCGGGACTGACCGACGCGTGGATCATGGTGATCGGCGTGTGGGTGGCGCCCGGCCCCCGGTGGCCGTCGATCTCGCCGGCGATCACCCGGAGCAGCGCGCCGCCGTCCTCGGAGCTGAGCAGCTTGACGCTGCCGCCGCGGATGTCCTGGTACTTCGGGGCGATCATCTTGTCCGAGGCGGGCAGGTTGACCCACAGCTGGAGGCCGTGGAACAGGCCGCCGGACATCACCAGCGACTCCGGCGGGGTCTCGATGTGCAGCAGGCCGGAGCCGGCCGTCATCCACTGGGTGTCGCCGTCGGTGATGACGCCGCCGCCGCCGTGCGAGTCCTGGTGGACGAACGTTCCGTCGATGATGTAGGTGACCGTCTCGAAGCCGCGGTGCGGGTGCCAGGGGGTGCCCTTGGGCTCGCCGGGCGCGTAGTCCACCTCACCCATCTGGTCCATCATGATGAACGGGTCGAGGTACCTGGTGTTGATCTTGGCGAAGGCGCGGCGGACGGGGAAGCCCTCGCCCTCGTGGCCCTCGGGGGCGGTGGCCACGGCGAGGACGGGCCGGGCGCTCTCGACGGCCGGGTCCGGCGTGGTCACGCGCGGAAGGGTCAGCGGGTTGTCGACGGTCACGGCGGGCATGTCGGCCTCCTTCGGGGGGTGTCTGGCCTACGTGCACGAGGTTAGTTCAATTCTCAACAACAAGCAAGTTGAAAGTTGAACTATGTCCTGACGGAGGAGCGCGGAGCTCCTCTCCCAGGGTGGGGCGGCCGTTCGCGAAGCGATGACCGGCGGCCGCGGAGCGGTCGTCAGCCGTACATCCGTCGCATGGTGAAGTCGACCATCTGCTCGACGGCCTTCGCGTCGAACACCATCCGGTGCTCGCCCTCCATGTCCAGCGCGAAGCCGTATCCGGTCGGCAGCAGGTCCAGGACCTCGGCGCCGGTGACGGTGAAGTGCTTGGAGTCCTTGCCGGCGTAGCGGCGCAGCTCCTTGAGCGAGCTGAACATCGGGATCACCGGCGTCGGGGTGTTGTGCAGCGCCAGGAAGCCGGGGCGGTCGCCGCGCGGGCAGTGCACCTTCGAGGTGATGAAGATCGCCTGGAAGTCCTCGACCGCCATCGAACCGGTGGTGAAGGCCCGGACGGCGTCCGCCAGCGACGGCGGGGAGGGCTCGGGGTACAGCGACTGCTGGGACGCCTGTCCCTGCGCGCCGTACGCGTCGGGTCCGGGCATGCCGCTCATGCCCGGCTGCGGACCCGCCTGCTGCTGGTAGGGGTCACCCGGGTATGCGTTCTGGTCATATCCGTACACACGGACAGGCTAGCGGGAGCGCACCCGCCCGCGCTGGCGTCGATCCTGACAAGGAGTGGTCGCCCTGGCTGTGGGACGTGACCACGTTCATAGGCGATTCACCGCCGAGGGCTTGCCCAAGTTACCGCTGGGTAGCATCATGATGCCTACTGGTGGGTACGGGGCGCCCGAAAAGCGGCGGTCACCCGGAAGCGACGAACCGGAGAAAACAGGCCATGGGTCACTACAAGTCCAACCTGCGGGACGTGGAGTTCAACCTCTTCGAGGTGTTCGGTCGCGACCAGGTGTACGGCACCGGACCGTTCGCCGACATGGACGTCGAGACCGCGAAGAACATCCTGAGCGAGATCTCGCGCCTCGCCGAGAACGACCTCGCCGCGTCCTTCGCCGACACCGACCGCAACCCGCCGGTCTTCGACCCGGAGACCAACACCGCCCCGATCCCGGCCACGTTCAAGAAGAGCTACCAGACCTTCATGGACGCCGAGTGGTGGCGCCTGGGCATCCCGGAGTCGATCGGTGGCCAGGTCACCCCGAACTCGCTGATCTGGGCCTTCGCCGAGCAGATCCTGGGCTCGAACCCGGCCATCTGGATGTACTCCTCCGGCCCGGCCTTCGCCGGCGTCATCGCCGAGGAGGGCACCGAGGAGCAGCTGGAGGTCGCCAAGCGGATGACCGACCGCCTGTGGGGCTCCACCATGGTCCTCACCGAGCCCGACGCGGGCTCCGACGTGGGCGCCGGCCGCACCAAGGCGATCAAGCAGGAGGACGGCTCCTGGCACATCGAGGGTGTGAAGCGCTTCATCACCTCGGGCGAGCACGACATGTCCGAGAACATCATCCACATGGTGCTGGCCCGTCCCGAGGGCGGGAAGCCGGGCACCAAGGGCCTGGGCCTGTTCATCGTCCCGAAGTACGACTTCGACTGGGAGACCGGCGAGCTCGGCGAGCGCAACGGCGTCTACGCCACCAACGTCGAGCACAAGATGGGCCTCAAGGCCTCGAACACCTGCGAGATGACCTTCGGCGCCAAGCACCCGGCCAAGGGCTGGCTGCTCGGCGAGAAGGTCGACGGCATCCGCCAGATGTTCAAGATCATCGAGTTCGCCCGCATGATGGTCGGCACGAAGGCCATCGCCACCCTCTCCACCGGCTACCTGAACGCCCTGGAGTACGCCAAGGAGCGCGTGCAGGGCGCCGACATCTCGCAGTTCCTGGACAAGACCGCCCCGCGCGTCACCATCACCCACCACCCGGACGTGCGCCGCTCGCTGCTGACCCAGAAGGCCTACGCCGAGGGCATGCGCGCGCTGGTCCTGTTCACCGCGTCGGTCCAGGACGACATGCTGGCCGCCAAGCTGCGCGGCGAGCGCGACGAGGCCGCCGAGCGCCTCAACGACCTGCTCCTGCCGATCGTCAAGGGCTACGGCTCGGAGAAGTCCTACGAGCAGCTCGCCCAGTCCCTGCAGACCTTCGGTGGCTCCGGCTACCTGCAGGAGTACCCGATCGAGCAGTACATCCGCGACGCCAAGATCGACACCCTGTACGAGGGCACCACGGCGATCCAGGGCCAGGACTTCTTCTTCCGTAAGATCGTCAAGGACGGCGGCCAGGCGCTGACCGCCCTGAACGAGCAGATCCAGAAGTTCCTCGGCTCGGCCGAGGGCGGCGACGCCCTGGCCGCCGAGCGCAAGCTGCTCGCCACGGCCGCCGGCGACCTGGAGGCCATCATCGGCAAGCTGCTCGCCGACCTCTCCTCGGTCGAGCAGGACGTCAAGAACATGTACAAGGTGGGCCTCAACACCACCCGCCTGCTGATGGTCTGCGGCGACGTCGTGGTCGGCTGGCTGCTGCTGCGCCAGGCCGCGGTGGCCCTGGCCAAGCTGGAGGCCGGCGCCTCCGAGAAGGACGTCCCGTTCTACCAGGGCAAGGTGGCGGCGGCCCGCTTCTTCGCCAAGAACATCCTCCCGACCGTCGCTCCGCAGCGGGCGATCGCCGAGGGCATCGACAACGAGATCATGGAGCTGGCGGAGGAGGCCTTCTAAGGCCTGGCACCCCCTTCTGACCGCCTGACGAAAACCCTCACACCGAAGGGCCCGGCTGCCACCGGGCCCTTCGGTGTTTCGCTGCGCCCGGTTCGTCCCCTAGACGCTCCGCAGCGCCTGCAGCGGGTCCGTCCGGGCCGCGCGCAGGGCCGGGTAGAGGCCGGCGAGCAGACCGACGACCGTGCCGATCAGCGGGGCCGGCAGGGTGGTGGCCGGCTGCAGCACGGCGGTCCACTCGCGGGCGGCGGCCACCCCGACCACCGTCACCACGCCGAGCCCGGTGCCGATCAGGCCGCCGAGGGTGCCGAGTCCAAACGGGGACGGCCGTACCCGAACGACAGGAACCCTCCGGGCGGGCGGAGTTCGGTGCGGGGCGGACTGCGGGTGTGTCCGGGTTCCGCACGGATGAGAGCTTCCGAATGCCCTGTCCGTGTACGGGCATATGCTCAAGGTGCGAAGCCGACTCCCCATCCGGCTTCGGCCCTCCCTCGACCCAGGAGCAGTATGTCGACCGCCGCCCGCCGGGCATCTTTCGACCGGACGCACACCGACGACCTGATCGCGTTCCTCGGCACCTCGCCGTCCCCGTACCACGCGGTCGCGAGCGCCGCCGAGCGCCTGGAGAAGGCGGGGTTCCGTCAGGTCGCCGAGACGGACGCCTGGGACGGTGCGGCCGGAGGGCGCTACCTGGTCCGCGGCGGTGCGCTGATCGCCTGGTACCTGCCGGAGGGGGCCGGCCCGGAGACGCCGTTCCGCATCGTCGGCACCCACACCGACTCGCCCAACCTGCGGGTCAAGCCGCTGCCGGACACCGGTTCGGCCGGCTGGCGGCAGGTCGCGGTGGAGATCTACGGCGGGGTGCCGCTGAACACCTGGCTCGACCGTGACCTCGGGCTGTCCGGCAGACTCGCGCTCAAGGACGGTGGTGCGCGGCTCGTCCAACTGGACGAGCCGCTGCTGCGCGTGCCGCAGCTCGCCATCCACCTGGACCGCCAGGTCAACGACGGCATGAAGCTCGACCGGCAGCGCCATGTCACCCCGATCTGGGGCCTCGGCCCGGTGGACGAGGGTTCGCTGATCTCCTACGTCGCCGAGCGGGCCGGTCTGGCCGTCGAGGACGTGGTCGGCTGGGACCTGATGACCCACGACGTCCAGCCCGCCTCGTACCTGGGCCGGGACCGCGAGCTGCTGGCCGCCCCGCGACTGGACAACCTGCTGTCGGTGCACGCGGCCACCGCCGCGCTCGCCGCCGTGGCCACCGCCGCCGCCGAAGACGCCGTCGAGCTGCCGTACATCCCGGTGCTGGCCGCCTTCGACCACGAGGAGACCGGCAGCGAGTCCGACACCGGCGCGCAGAGCCCGATGCTCGGCAATGTGATCGACCGGACGATCCACGCCCGCGGCGGAAACCCGGAGGACCGCGCCCGGGCGCTGGCCGGCACCGTCTGCCTCTCCTCGGACATGGGCCACGCCGTCCACCCGAACTACACCGAGCGGCACGAGCCGGGCCACCACCCGATGCCGAACGGCGGGCCGATCCTCAAGGTCAACGTCAACAACCGCTACGCGACCGACGGCGTCGGCCGGGCGGTGTTCGCCGCGGCCTGCGAGAAGGCCGGCGTGCCGTGGCAGACCTTCGTGTCGAACAACGCCATGCCCTGCGGGACGACCATCGGCCCGATCACGGCGGCGCGGCTGGGCATCAAGACGGTGGACTGCGGCATCGCGGCGCTGTCCATGCACTCGGCGCGCGAGCTGTGCGGGGCGGAGGACCCGTACCTGCTGGCGAGCGCGATCAAGGCGTTCCTGGAGGGCTGAGCCCCCTGGTGAAGGGACGGGGCCCGGCGGACGTGATGTCCGCCGGGCCCCGCCGCTTTCAGTTGCCCGGTTACTCCGCTGCCCGGTTACTCCATCCCGGCCAGGACCAGCGGGAGGCGGCGGGCACCGTCGGCGACCAGCTTCACCGGCACGCCCCAGTCCTGCTGGTGCACGTGGCAGGCCGGGTACTCGATCTCCGGGTCGTCGTCGCAGGAGGCTGCCATCGCCGAGACGTGCAGCACGCCCTCGGTGACCTGGTCGGAGAGCACCAGCTCACGGGAGAGGGCGGAGTCCGCGCCCGCGCCGGAGACCAGCAGCTCGGGCGGGGTGGAGCTGACCAGCAGGCGGGTGGACGGGCCGTAGCGCTCGTCCAGCTTCTGGCCGCTCGGCGCCTCGAAGACCACGTCCAGCTGGAAGGCGCCGGGGGCGACCTCGGTGGCCGCGCGCTGGGTGCGGTGCGCCACCGACTCGACCTGGACGGCCTCCTCGGGCAGCCGCAGCCGGGTCAGCCGGTGCCGGGCCGACTCGACGACCACGATGTCGCCGTCCACCAGCACCGCGCCGGAGGGCTCGCGCAGGTCGGTGGCCAGGGTGGTGACCTCGCCATTCGCCGGGTCGAAGCGACGCAGCGCGTGGTTGTAGGTGTCGGCGACGGCCACCGAGCCGTCCGGCAGCACGGTGACGCCCAGCGGGTGCTGGAACAGGGCCTGGTCGGCCGGGCCGTCGCGGTGCCCGAAGTCGAACAGGCCGGTGCCGACGGCGGTTCGGACCGTCTTCGTTCCACGTGAAACGAACCGCAGCGCCGAGGTCTCGGAGTCGGCGACCCAGAGCCTCTCGCCGTCAGCGGAGACCGCCAGCCCGGACGGCTGGGCGAACCAGGCCTCGGCGACGGGGCCGTCCACCAGGCCCTCGTTGGTGGTGCCGGCCGCGACGCCGACGGTGCCGGCGGCCGGGTCGTACGCCCACAGCTGGTGCACGCCGGCCATCGCGATCCACACCCGGCCGTCGAACCAGGCGACGTCCCACGGCGAGGAGAGGTCCACCTCGCGGGCCGGGCCCTCGGTGGCTGAGCCCTGCCACCACTGGCGGCCGGTGCCGGCCAGGGTGGTGACACTGCCGTCGGCCAGCCGGACGCCGCGCAGCGCGTGGTTGACGGTGTCGGCGACGATCACGTCGTAGTCGGAACCCTCCGGCAGCAGCGTGAGGCCCTGCGGCTCGCTGAACCGGGGGCTGGTGCCGTCCACCAGGCCGCGCTGGCCGTCACCGATCCGGCGCACCACCGTCTCGCCGTCCTCGGCCAGCTCCACCAGGCTGTGGTGGCCGGAGTCGGCGACCAGGAAGTTGCCGCTCGGCAGCCGGACCGCCTTGCCGGGGAACTTGAGGTCCCCGGCGGTCGGCTCGGGCGCCACGTACGGGCCGTCGCCGCGGCGCAGCGTGCCCTTGGCGGCGTGCTCGGCCTCCAGCTCCTCGACCAGCCGGGCGATCGCGTGGGCGTGCCCCTCACCGGCGTGCTGGGCGACGACGTACCCCTCCGGGTCGATCACCACCAGCGTCGGCCAGGCCCGGACGGCGTACTGCTTCCAGGTCGCCAGCGCCGGGTCGTCCAGCACCGGGTGGTGCACCTCGTACCGGGCCACCGCGTCCACCACGGCCTGGTGGTCGGCCTCGTGCACGAACTTCGGTGAGTGCACCCCGACGATCACCACGGTGTCGCGGTGCTTCTCCTCCAGCTCCCGCAGCTCGTCCAGGACGTGCAGACAGTTGATGCAGCAAAAGGTCCAGAAGTCTAGGACCAAAATGCGACCTCGGAGGTCCGCCAGACTCAGATCCTTGCCGCCGGTGTTGAGCCAACCGCCCTTACCGACCAGTTCAGGGGCGCGTACGCGTGCACGAGAAGCCATGCCCCAATCAAACCGCACCCGGGGTGTCCGCATTCCGGGTGTGTGCAGCTGAGACGGTCAGCAGCGAAGCCCCGCCCATGCGCCACGGGGGACGACGCACGGACGGGGCGGCTTGCGGGGCTACTCGGGCTCTACCTTCGGCGAGAGGTTCCACGGGATCACCGGCACGTGAGCCATGCTGCGGTGCGTCGGCTGCTCCCGAGCGTGCTCAAACGGCCAGCGCTGCGCCTCCTCGAACACCTCGGAGACCGGGCCGACAGCGCCGCACGGGGTGCCGTCTTCGTCCTCTCCGAGACACACGAACTGGTGCCGCGTCGGCGACTCATCCTCGTTGACGCGCTGAAGCTTCCAGTCCACGAATCGGAAGAACCGGCGCTTCTTCACGATCACGTCGGCGCTCACTGCTCCTCCCCCGGCGTCGTGCGGGCGGACTGCTCCGGTTCGGCGGGCATATACGCCTCTCGGGGAGGGTGAGCGTCAGCGTACCCACTCTGCGCCCTGTCGTGGTTCACGGCCATTCCGACGCCTCCCCGTAGTAACGGCCTTTAATGGAACGGGTGTTGGCGACCCTTGCGGCCTCTCGGAGCTGGCGCATGGTGTCCGACTCCGGCACCGGCTCCAGAGGGGCGTCAGCGGGCTGCTGGGGCGGCTCCTGGTCGTCCACGGGGTCACTGCCCACGCTGTACCTCGCATTCAGGCGCGTGGTAGCCCCGCAGAACCCGCACGTCGGTCTCTGCCGAACGGTCGAACGTTGCTCGCGCCGCGCGCTCCCGGGCATCGAGCTCAGCGCACCTGATGCACGCGGGCGCCTTGGTCTTCCTAGGCGGCATCGGTCACCACCGGGGGGACAGGGCGACCGAGGATGGCGGCCAGCGCTGCGCCGGACAGCTTGTCCCGGTCGGGGCACTTCTCACTGCCGCACTCGCAGAAGGGCCAATCCTTCGGCGTACCACGGCCGTTGCCCCGCAACTTGTCGAAGTACAGCGGATCGTACTCCGCCCGGATCGCAGCCATGTAAGCCGCACTGACGGTGCGCCGGGGGCGCCGTTCGTACCGTGGTTGCTCGGCAACGTTCTCACCGTCGCCTCTCGCTGCGGGCATGGCTGACTCCCGTAACACTTGACTCCCTTGGAGGAGACCAAGCTAGGACCAGAAGGAACCCCTTTCTAGCCGATTTCCTGTTCCCGCAAAAACTCGTCTCGGATGCCCTCGACCATGCCCCGCATCGCATCACCCTTAAGGGCGACTCCATTGAAAGAGTTGAACTTGCGGATGTACTGCTCCACATCCCGAGGTTCGCGGGTTGTGATTTCAGCATGGGGGATTTCAATGATGGCTAGTCGCTCATCAAAGAGAACAAAGGAACATGTCGGAAGCTCGGGCATTGGGGCGGCCAGCGGAACGACACCGATATCAACGTTCGACATTCGCGATATTGCAACAAGCTTGTCCAGTTGCGTCGCCATCATCGCGGGCTGGATCAGTCGCCACCGCAGGACGGATTCGGTGACCAGGAACTGAAAGGTACGCCGCCTGTCGTACAGAACTTCCTGTCGGCGCATTCGAGCACCGATCATCTTCTCTAGCGAGTCATCAGAGATCTCTGAATTCTGCTGGACAGCGCGGACGTACTCCGGCGATTGAAGCAGCCCAGGAATGCATGAAGCCTGAAAGACTCGCAATAGCTCAGTCTGAGCCTCTATGGCCCGGATTTCTTCCTGATGCTTGTGTAGCCCGGTTCGCCGGTAGATGCGCCACGCCGTCGCCTCGGTGGCCACGACGCGGGCAGCCTCGATGAGCTGGCCTGCCACATTCGGCGGCACGTCGAGTGCAGCTAGGATGCGCTCCACGTCAGTCACGCTCGGCGCGATCCGGCCGTTCAGGATCTTGCTGAGTTTACTTGGAGACATGAGAGCGCTGCGGGCAACCGCTTTGGCCTCTTTCCCGCTGGCCGATTGCAGGTCCCGCAGCGCTTTCCCGAGATCTGTGCTATTCACTAGCTTCCGTACCGCTCCCACCATTCGGCGAACGGCTCAGCATGACTCAGGGCAATGTCGCGATACTCCAGCCATTTAGCTACAGCGGGCTGCGCCTCTGCGCCGACAAATGAACCACCAGCGCCATACTCCATGGAAACGGCGGTGGATTCATCGAATACCCAGAAGTCTGGAACTCCTTCGATAGGGTTCGGCTTGTCGGTGGTGTCGAGGATGAAGAACTCCTCGCCAGCGGTGGCATTCTTGGCGTATCCCCATCCGAGCTCGAACCGGAGATACGGAGTCAGTGGGCGCGACAGGATATGAACCCGGTACATTCGCTTGCCGGACTCGACATTCCCGCGAACCTCGTCGACCCATTCCTGGTTGTAGTCGGCGGGCTGAGGTTCACCAGCCAGGAAAGATCGAATGCTCTCGGCGTTCGAGGATCCCGTGTAGTCATCTAGGGTCTCCAGCCGAAAGGCTTCCTGCCGAAAGTTCGAAAACAGCTTCTCGAACTCTTCACCCGAGATGCCCACTGGCGTACCTCCGAATCAGCGAAGCAGGAATGCGGACGGCCGTCTCTCCGTCCGGCAACTGGAGGCTCTGGAGAGCTTCCGCGTCGTCCACCACATACCCCTGAACGATCAGATCTCCCGTGCCGTCGACCGCGTAGACGGTCGGACACGTGCCCTTCTCGCACTCCCCTGCGAGCCGTGTCAGCTTCACCATCGTTCCCCTCCCTGGCGGCTGGTGTCTCGTTCGATGCTCCCGAGCCTGTGACAGCAGGGTCAAGGTGCAGCAGTTGAGAGAACAGGAAACCGGCCTTCCGGGGACACCCCCCGGTCTCTAATTCGCGGCGACGTGCGCGGCCTGGGGGCCGGGTCCCCAACCCCGCAAGCGCCTAGAGATTGATCCACCCCCCGGTACCCCCATGCGTCCGCACTGGGAGTCACACTGACCGGCCCCAAAAACGACCCGCCGACCTGCGGCCATGTGTCCCGCCCTGGGGGCCGGGTCCAGCCGACAGCGTGACGGACGGTCACCGCCGAGAGTCGTTCCAGAAACGATGGTTAGCGGAACGGTCTCACTGAACCCTCGATCGGGGCTCAGAGTCGTTCCAAAAGTCGTCCCAGAACATGCCCAAACCCCTTGACGTTTCGGAACGAGTTTTGGAACGATGGGCGCATGACGACGAACAAGACCAGCGGCCACCTGATCGGCTACCAGCGCGTGAGCACCAACGCCCAGGATGCACAGCTCCAGGCCGACGCGCTCAAGGAAGCCGGATGCTCCCGCGTCTTTGAAGACAAGGCGTCCGGCAAGAACGTCGACCGGGCCGGGCTCATGGCGGCGCTGGACTACATGCGCGAGGGTGACACGCTCTGCG
>NZ_JBSFJV010000155.1:0-11386 GCF_053598235.1 Kitasatospora sp. NPDC001159 | reverse complement strand
GCAGACGTTGAGCCGCTTCGGCGTCCGCCCAATCACAGCGCGCACCGTCTGGATGTTGGGGTTCCAACGACGGGGGGTACGGCGGTGAGAGTGGGCAAGGGGCGCGAGCCCCTTTCTCGTTTGGCTTCAAACAAGATAGGCGGATCAAAGGGGCCGGTCAATGCCTATCCACATGGATAGATTTACAGCCCGAACCCCTTGCGGCGACGGGCGCCCCTGCTTACCGTTTGATGTCAAATGACCACCTCCCCTTCCCCGGGCCCACGAAGCTGGGAGGTGCCCCACCGCCCGTCCGAGGAGATTCGCCCGTGAGCGCATCCGACACCCCCGACGTCCGGCAGCACATGGACCGCCTGGAGGCCGAGGGCATCGACGTGGTCCGGGTGATCTACCCAGACCTGATCGGCACCGACCGGGGCCGCGACGTCCTACACGGCCACCTGCCGTCGGCCGCCGAGCACGGCCTGGCCTTCTGCCGCGCCGTCTACCACACCACTCCCCGGGGCGGTGTGGTCCCGGTCGCGGGCGGCCTGGACGCCGGGCTGCCCGACGTCTCCGTCCACCCCGACCTGGACACCGTCCACGCCCTCCCATGGGAACCCGGCGTCGCCTGGTGCCTGGGCGACGCGACCGACCCCGCGACCGGCACCCATTCCCCCGAGTCGCCGCGCGACCTGCTGCGCACGGTCCTTGCCCGCTGCGCCGATGCCGGGCTGCGGCCCGTCGTCGGTCCCGAACTGGAGTACTTCCTGCTCGACGAAGCCCCCGGTTCTCCGGCCGGGTGGCGCCGCTACTCGCAGGCCGTCGACGGCGTCGTCTACACCGCGGGGCTGCGCGCCGACCCCGACAACCATCTGCTGCGCACGCTGCGGCAGGTGCGCGACCTGGGCATCGGCGTCGTCAGCGGAAACCACGAGTTCGACGCCGGCCAGTTCGAGATCAACCTGACCCACTCCGGTGCCCTGGACGCCGCCGACCGGGCCTTCCTCTTCAAGGCCGCCGTCAAGGAACTGGCCCGGCGCGAGGGCCGGCTCGCCACCTTCATGGCCAAGCCGTTCAACGACGCGGGCGGCTCCGGTTTCCACCTGCACTTCTCCTGCCAGGACGAGGACGGCCGCAACGTCTTCGCCGCCCCCGCCGCCCCCGCCGCCCCCTTCGGCCTCTCGGACACCGGCCGCCACGCCATCGCCGGCATCCTGGCCCACGCCCCGGCACTGGCCGCGCTGCTCAATCCGACCGTCAACTCCTACAAGCGGTTCGGTCCGAACACCCTCGCCCCCTGGCTCATCGACTGGGGCCTGGACAACCGCAGCGCCATGGTCCGCATCCCGCCCGAGCGCGGCTCCGGCGCCCGCCTCGAACTGCGCCTCGGCGACGCCAGCGCCAATCCGTACCTCGCCATCGCCGCCCTCACCGCCGCCGCCCTGCTCGGCGTCCAGGAAGCCCAGGAGCCGCCCGCACCGCTGGAGGGCTACGGCTACGACCCCGAGAAGTCCCGGATGCTGCCGATGAGCCTGCCCGCCGCGCTCGACGCGCTGGAGGCCGACACCGCGCTGGTGGACGTCCTCGGCAAATCCTTCACCGACTCCTTCCTCGGTTACAAGCGCGACGAGGTCGCCCGTTTCCACCGGCACGTCACTGACTGGGAGTTCGCCGAGTACTCCTACCACCTCTGACCGATCCGCAGCACTCCCTGGAGAACCCATGCCGAACCCGTTCGACCCCATGCCGCTGGACGAGGTCGACCTCGCCGACACCGACAAGTTCCTCGACGGGGTCACCCCTTGGCGGATGTTCCACACCCTCCGCCACGAGGACCCGGTCCACTGGCAGCCCGAGCCCGAGCCCAACCACGGCTTCTGGGCCGTCACCCGCCACGAGGACATCGCCCGGGTGGACCGCGACGCCGAGACCTTCACCTCCACGAAGTTCGTCAACCTCGAAGAGGTCGACGAGGACCAGATCAAGAAGCGCGCCTCCATCCTGGAGATGGACGGCGTCCGCCACCGCGCGATTCGCAGCCTGCTCCAGCGCCAGTTCGGCCAGGGAGTCATCAATCAGTACGCCGACTTCCTGCGCGGCCTGACCGCGAAGACCCTCGACGCCGCCCTTGCCAAGGGCAGCTTCGACTTCGTCAAGGAGGTCTCCGCCGACTTCCCCATCAACGTCCTCGCCCGGCTGCTGGACGTTCCCCCGGAGGACAACCAGCGGCTCATCGACTGGGGCAACCGGATCATCGGCAACACCGACCCCGACTACGCCGATGTCCTGCTCGACAGCGAGGAGAGCGAGAAGTACCGCGACCTGCCGTTCCGCTCCCCCGCCTCGCTCGAAGTCTTCGAGTACGGCCGCGAACTCGCCCGGCAGCGCCGCGGCGGCACCGGCAGCGACCTGGTGTCCCGGCTCGTCAACGAGACACCGCGGGACGGCGTTCCGCTGTCCGCACAGGACTTCGACAACTACTTCCTGCTACTGGTGGTGGCCGGGAACGAGACCACACGACACACCATCTCCCACTCGATGCTGGCCCTCATGCAGCACCCCGAGCAGTTGGCCCGCCTGCAGGCCGACCCCTCGCTGATCACCACCGCAGTCGAGGAGTTCCTGCGCTGGGCCTCCCCGGTCTACCACTTCCGTCGCACCGCAACCCGCGACGTCGATCTCGGCGGCAAGCGGATCAGGGAGGGCGACAAGGTCGTCATGTGGTACGCCTCCGGCAACCGCGACGAGAAGGTCTTCGGCAACCCCTACGACCTCGACGTCGCCCGGCAGAACAACGACCACGTCAGCTTCGGCAAGGGCAGCCCGCATCTGTGCCTCGGAAACCTGTTGGCCCGCACCGAGATCCGCATCATGTTCGAGGAACTGATCCCCCGCCTCGCGAGCATCCGCCTGGCCGGGGACGTCCCCCGGGTCCGCTCCAACTTCGTCAACGGCATCAAGAAGCTGCCGGTCGAGGTCACCCTCGCCTGACGGTTCGACCGCGGGGCGACCGGCACGTGTGCGTCCCCGGATGAACAGGACGCCAGACCCGCAGGTTCCTGCGCAGCGCGCAGCTGTGCTCGACGACGCGGCGGTGTCGCCCATCCAGGTGCTGGCGAATCATGGCGTACTGCTCAGGGCGCTCACTCGGGCGACGTGACCAGCTGGTCTTCGAAGGCGTCTACGTCCCGCCCAGTCGCTCATCGTACGCGTCCATGGCCCAAACTGATTCTCCGTCAGGACTTCCGGGATCCCGTTTAGGTTCAGAAGCGTGCTGTGAGACTAATCACCTGCACGCTCGATCATTTTGCCCCGGTTTGCCCCCGCGGCACCTTCTGACGTGCCCTTAAAGTGAGCCGTCAAGAACCCCGAGTCGTCCGGGCGCCTGCCGCGCCTCACGGACGCGTGCGACGGATGCCGGGGTGTTTCCTTTCGCCTTCCACCGACTTTCGAAATCCCCGTTGCGCGAGGAGCCGACATGACCAATCCGTTCGAGGACCCGGACGCCGAGTACCTGGTGCTGGTCAACGCAGAGGGCCAGTACTCGCTGTGGCCGGCGTTCGCCGAGGTGCCGGCAGGATGGGACACGGTGTTCGGCACGGCCGGGCGCGCGGCCTGCCTCGAGCACATCGAGCAGCACTGGACCGACATGCGCCCGCAGAGCCTGGTCGCGGCCATGGCGGCGGCCGCGGACGGCGCCGGCAGCTGACCCGGGCCGGCTGACGGGTGCTCCACCACGACTGAGAACCCGCAGCCACCTCCCTTGACCGGCCGGACCACCGTTGGCTCCTGGGGACTGATCAGGAGCGGTTCGGCTGGGCCGTCCACCCGGAACCGGCCCCGGGCGCACTCGTCCCCCGGTGTCATCAACCCGCTGGCGACGGACCTCCTGACGCGAGGTCCGGCCCGGCATCCATTGCCGACCTGGCGACGCGGGCTCGGCCGGGGACAACCGGGAGCCCCCTGAACCATCACCCCGGTGGAGCAGGGGCCCTGACGCCGGCACCGAGCCCTGCGGGCCGGATCGCGCCGGCCGACTGCGCGAGCACGTCACCAACGTGCGGGCCGGCAGTCAGACATCACTCGAACAGGCTCATGCGTCCTCCTGCGCGCTTCAGCAATGGGCGGTTCAATCCCCTCGACCCCGAAAGGTGCGCACGTGTCCAGCTTCGAGGGCCTCGGCCAGGAACCGCAGAACCTGATGACCGGGCAGCTCGGCCAGTGGTTCGCCCAGCAGTTGGCCCCCGACAGCACGGCGTACCAGGTCGCCGAGTGCATGGAGATCCACGGCTCGGTGGACGCGGTGCTACTCGAGGCCGCAGTGCGGCAGCTGATCGGCGAGGCCGAGGCGACCCGGCTCTGCTTCCGCGAGGTCGACGGGCAGCCGCGCCAGGCCGTCCTGCCCGATCCGGCCCCGGCGCTCGAGGCAGCCGTCGAGGTGGTGGACGTCAGCGGCGCGGACGACCCGTGGGCAGCCGCGCTCACTCGGATGCGCGCGGACCTGGCACAGCCGATGGACCTGGCGCGCGGCCCGCTCTACACCTCGACGCTTTTCCCCGCCGGGCCGGACCGGTTCTTCTGGTTCCATCGGGCGCACCACGTGGCGATCGACGGCTACAGCGGCTTCCTGCTGGCCCAGCGAGGCGCCGAGATCTACACCGCACTGGTCGAGGGCCGGGCGGATACCGGCACGCCGCTGCCCTCGTTCGGCCGGCTGCTGGAGCAGGAGGCGGCCTACCGGGCCGGCGAGCAGTTCGCGAAGGACCGCGCGTTCTGGGCCGAGACCCTGGTCGACCGGCCCGAGGCGGTGAGTCTGAGCGGCCGGTTCGCGCCTGCCTCGGCGGGTTTCCTGCGCCACACCGTGGCGGTGGACCCGGAGACGGCGACCCGGCTGCGGGCGGCGGCCCGGAGGCTGCGCACCGCCCTGCCAGTGCTGGTCACGGCCGCGGCCGCGCTGTACGTCGCGCGGCTGACGGGCACCGCCGAGGTCGTGCTGGGCCTGCCGGTGACCGCCCGGACCAACGACCTGCAGCGCACCGTCCCCGGCATGCTGGCCAACTCGCTGCCGATCCGGATCACGGTGCCGGCGCAGGCGCCGCTGGCCGACCTGGTGCGACTGACCAGCCAGGCCGTCCGCGGCGCGCTGCGGCACCAGCACTACCGGCTGGAGGACATCGGCCGCGACCTGGGCGCGGTCGGCACCGGCGACCGGCTGTTCGGCTCGACGGTCAACGTGATGGCCTTCGCCCAGGAGCTGCGCTTCGGCGGCCACCCCGCCACCGTGCACAACCTGTCCAACGGCGCGGTCGAGGACCTGGACTTCGTCGTCTACGACCGCGGCGAACAGCACGGCTTGCGGCTGTCACTGAACGCCAACCCCGCGGCCTACCAGGACAAGGAGGTGCGGGCGCACACCGAGCGGTTCGCCCGGCTGCTGGAGTCGCTGGCCGAGCTCGACCCTCAGACCCTCGGCGCGCGGATCGGGCTGCTCGACACCGCCGAGCACGACCGGCTCGTCACCGACTGGAACGCCACCGCCACCGAACTGCCGGACGCCACCCTGCCCGAGCTGTTCCAGCGGCAGGCAGCGCGCACGCCCGGCGCGGTGGCGGTGGCGCACGCGGGCACGGAGCTGACGTACGCCGAGCTCGACGCCCGGGCCAACCGCCTGGCCCGGCTGCTGACCGACCGGGGTGTGGGGCCGGAGTCACTGGTCGCCGTGCTGCTGGAACGCTCGCCAAAGCTGGTGGTGGCGCTGCTGGCGGTACTGAAGGCCGGCGGCGCGTACCTGCCGGTCGACCCGGGCAACCCCGCCGAGCGGATCGCCCACCTGCTGGACGACGCCCAGCCCGCGCTCGTGGTCACCTCGCGGGCCTGGGCCGAGGCCGCCGGCGTTCGTCCGCTGGTGCTGGACGACGCCGCGGTGGCACGGGAGCTGGACGCGCTGAGCGGCGACACCGTGCCCCGGGCCGCACTGCTTCCCGCGCACCCCGCCTACGTGATCTACACCTCCGGCTCCACCGGGCGGCCCAAGGGCGTCGTGGTCGAGCACGCCGCGCTGGCCCACTACCTGACCTGGAGCACCAGCTCGTACCCCTCGCTCCGGGGCCGGACGCTGCTGCACTCCTCAGTCGCCTTCGACCTGCCGGTGACCGCCCTGTACGGGCCGCTTATCAGCGGCGGCTGCGTCGAGATCGCGCCGCTGGAGACGGGCGCGCGGCACGGCCAGGCGCCGGTCACCTTCCTCAAGGGCACCCCGAGCCATCTTCCGCTGCTCGCAGCACTGCCCGACGGCTACTCGCCGATCGGTGAACTCGTGCTGGGTGGTGAGCAGTTGCTGGGCGAGGCGGTCAACTCCTGGCGGATTGCCCGGCCGCAGGCCACGGTGGTGAACGAGTACGGTCCGACCGAGGCCACGGTCGGCTGCCTGGAGTACCGACTGGCACCCGGCGCCACCGCACTGCCCGGGGCCGTGCCGATAGGCCGGCCGATCGCCAACACCCGGGTGTACGTGCTGGATTCGACGCTGCACCCGGCGCCGGTGGGCTGCTCGGGCGAGCTGTACCTTGCGGGCGTCCAGCTGGCCCGGGGCTACCTGGGCCAGGCCGGGCTGACGGCCGAGCGGTTCGTCGCCTGCCCGTTCGGGGAACCGGGCGAGCGCATGTACCGCACCGGCGACCTGGTGCGGTGGCGCGCCGACGGCCAGCTGGAGTACCTCGGCCGCACCGACGACCAGGTGAAGGTCCGCGGGTTCCGGATCGAACTCGGCGAGGTGGAGGCCGCGCTGGCCGGCCACCCGGAGGTCGCGCAGGCGGCGGTCGTGGTGCGCGAGGACCTGCCCGGGGACCGCCGGCTGGTCGGCTACGTGGTGCCGGGCCCTGCCGCCGCCGAACTCGACGGCGCCGCGGTGCGGGCGCACTCGGGCGGCTTGCTGCCCGGGCACATGGTGCCCTCGGCCGTCGTGGTCCTCGACGCGCTGCCGCTGACCGCGAACGGCAAGTTGGACCGCCGCGCGCTGCCCGCCCCGGAGTTCTGCAGCACCGGCCGGGCGCCCGCCACCGAGCGCGAGCAGCTGCTCGCCGAGTTGTTCGCCGAGGTGCTCGGGCTGCCCGAAGTCGGCGTCGAGGACAGCTTCTTCGAACTGGGCGGGCACTCGCTGCTCGCCGTCGCCCTGGTGGAGCGGGCCCGGGCCCGCGGGGTGAGCCTGGACGTGCGCACGCTCTTCACCGCGCCCACCGTCGCCGCGCTGGCCGCCGCGACCGGCCGGGCCCCGGTAGCGGTCCCGGCGAACCTTATACCCGCCGGCGCCACCGAGCTCAACCCGGCGATGCTGCCGCTGGTCGAGCTCACCGCCGCCGAGCTCGACCGGATCACCGCCGCGGTGCCCGGCGGTGCCGCGAACATCGCCGACATCTACCCGCTGGCCCCGCTGCAGGAGGGCATGCTCTTCCACCACCTGCTCGGCGAGGGCGAGGGCGACGGCGAGGGCCGCAGCGGCGCCGCGAACGCCTACGTGTTCTCCGCGGTGCTGCGATTCGCCGGCCGGGAGCGGGTGGAGGCTTTCCTGGCCGCGCTGCGGCAGGTGATCGACCGCCACGACGCGCTGCGGACCATGTTCGTCTGGCGGGGGCTACCGGAGCCGGTCCAGGTGGTGCTGCGGAACGCGCCGCTGACGGTCCACGAACTCGACCACGACGGCTGCGTCGAGCCCGACGCGGACCCGGTGGCCCGGCTGCTGGCGGCCGGCCCGGCCGGCGTCGACCCCGGCCGGGCGCCGCTGCTGCACCTCCACCTCGCCGCCGAACCCGGCAGCGACGGTTGGCTGTTGCTGCTGCGCATGCACCACCTGGTCACCGACCACAGAACGCTTGAGATCCTGCTCGACGAGGTCCGCACCTTGCTCGACGGGCACGGCGCCGAGCTGCCCGCCGCCACGCCGTACCGCGACTTCGTCGCCCAGGCCCGGCTCGGCGTCCCCGCCGCCGAACACCGCGCGTACTTCACCCGCCTGCTCGGCGACGTCACCGAACCCACTGCTCCGTACGGCCGGTTGGACCTCCGGGCGGCCGCCGGCGGCAGCGCGGAGAGCAGCCTGCCGCTGGATCCGCGGACCGCCGCCCGGCTGCGCGCGGCCGCCCGGCGGCTCGGCGTGAGCCCGGCGGTGCTCTTCCACCTGGCCTGGGCCCGGGTGGTGGCCGCCACGACGGGACGGCAGGAGGTGGTCTTCGGCACCGTCCTGGTCGGCCGACTGCAGGCCGGACGCGCCGCCGACCGGGCGCTCGGCCTGTTCCTCAACACGCTGCCGGTGCGGGTGGCCACCACGACCGGCGCCGCCGATGCGGTCCGGGCGCTGCAGGTGCAGCTCGCCGACCTGCTCGACCACGAGCACGCGCCGCTCGCCCTGGCCCAGGCGGCGAGCGGGGTCGCAGCGCCGGCGCCGCTCTTCACCAGCCTGCTCAACTACCGCCACCGCTCCGCCGCCGCGCCGCTGCCCGGCGCCACGCTGGCCGGGTTCGCCGGGACGGAGCTGCTGTACGCCCGGGAGCAGGGCAGCTTCCCGCTGGCCCTGACGGTCGACGACACCGGCGGCGGCTTCGTGCTCACCATCCAGGCCACCGCGGCGATCGACCCGCGGGCCGTGGCCGCGCTGGTGAGCACCGCCGCCGCACGGCTGGCCGACGTGCTCGACAGCGCCCCGGACACTCCGCTGCACCGTCTCGACGTCCTCGACTCGCCGACCAGGCGCCGAGTGCTGACCGACTGGAACCACACCGCCCCCGTACCGGACGCCCCTGTACCGCAGCTGATCCAGGCGCGGGCGGGCCGCACACCGGACGCCACGGCAATCGTCCAGCCCGGCGGACTCGGCTCTGGTGACATTGAGTTGAGCTACGCCGAGGTCAACGCCCGGGCCAACCGGCTGGCCCGGCTGCTGATCGCGCGCGGGGCCGGTCCGGAGCGGCTGGTCGGCGTCGCCATGCGGCGCTCGGCCGACCTGGTCGTCGCCCTGCTCGCCGTGCTCAAGAGCGGCGCCGCCTATCTCCCCGTCGATCCGGCCCACCCCGCCGAGCGGGTCGCCCATCTGCTGGCGGACGCGGCGCCGGCGCTGGTCGTCACCGACCTGGTCAGCCTGGGCGCCGTCCAGCACGGGGCGGTGCTGGTGCTCGACGCGCCCGAGACCCGCGCGGCCCTGGCCGGGCTGGACCCGGACGACCTGACGGACGCCGAGCGCACCTCCCCGCTGCTGCCGGCGCACCCCGCGTACGTCATCTACACCTCGGGCTCGACCGGCCGTCCCAAGGGCGTCACCATCACCCACTCTGCGCTGGCCTGCTTCACCGCGGCCATGGCGGAGCACGTCGCGCTGACCGAGGCCGACCGCCTGCTGGCGGTGACCACGGTGGCCTTCGACATCCATGTGCTGGAGCTGTACCTGCCGCTGCTGGTCGGCGCCCGTGTCGTGCTGGCCGACGAGGCCGCCGTCCGCGAGCCGGCCGCGCTGGCCGGCCTGGTCGAGCGGATGGGGGTGACGGTCATGCAGGCGACGCCCGCGCTCTGGCAGACCCTGTTGACCGCGCACGCCGAGCAGCTGCGCGGGGTGCGCGTCCTCACTGGCGGCGAGGCGCTGCCCGCCGCCCTCGCCCAGCGGATCGCGCGGACGGCCACGGCGGCCGTAAACCTGTACGGCCCGACGGAGGCCACGGTCTGGGCGACCGTCGCCGATCTCGGCTCCGGGCCCCAGCCCGGGACCGACGGCGCGCCGCCGATCGGCCGCCCGCTCGCGAACACCCGTGCCTACGTGCTTGATCCGGCGTTGCAGCCAGCCCCGCTGGGCGTGCCCGGCGAGCTGTACCTGGCCGGTGCCCAGCTGGCCCGCGGCTACCTGGGCCGGGCCGGCCTGACCGCCGAGCGCTTCGTCGCCTGCCCGTTCGGAGCGCCGGGCCATGGGCCCCTCCTGCCCGATGGCGGGCAAGGAGGGCGCATGTACCGCACCGGCGACCTGGCCCGCTGGACGGCGGACGGGGTGCTGGAGTACCTCGGCCGGGCGGACGACCAGGTGAAGATCCGCGGGTTTCGGATCGAACTCGGCGAGGTGGAGGCCGCGTTGGCTGCCCATCCGGAGGTCGCACAGGCCGCGGTGGCCGTTCGGGAGGACACTCCGGGTGACCGCCGGCTGGTCGGGTACGCCGTTGCCGCCCCGGCGGTCGATGCTGCCGGGATCCGCGCGTTCGTGCGGGAGCGGCTGCCCGAGTACATGGTCCCGGCCGCCGTCGTGCTGCTCGACGCGCTGCCGCTGACGCCCAACGGGAAGCTCGACCGGCGTGCCCTGCCCGCCCCGGAGTACGCCGGCGCGGCCGGCGGCCGGGCTGCGACCTCGGTGCGGGAGGAGGTGCTGGCCGCGCTGTTCGCGGAGGTGCTCGGACTGCCGCGGATCGGCATGGACGACTCGTTCTTCGACCTCGGCGGACACTCCCTGCTGGCCACCCGCCTGGTCAGCCGCATCCGCGGTGCCCTCGGCGCCGAACTGCCGATCCGCGCGCTCTTCGAAGCCCCCACCGTCGCCGCCCTCGCCGCTCGCCTGGAGGGGGCCGCACCGGCCCGCCCGGCGCTGACCGCCGTACCGCGGCCCACCGTGCTGCCGCTGTCGCCCGCCCAGCGCCGCCTGTGGTTCCTCAACCGGCTTGAGGGCCCCGGCGCCACCTACAACATCCCGGTCGTCCTGCGTCTGACCGGCATCCTGGACCACGCCGCGCTGGCGGAGGCACTGCGCGACGTGCTGCGCCGCCACGAGGCCCTGCGCACGGTCTTCCCCGCCACCGACGGCGAGCCGCACCAGCACATCCTCAACCCCGACACACTCGGCAACCCGCTCACCGTCGAGGACGCCGCCGGCTGGGACGAGCGCGTGCTGGCCGAGGCCGTGGCCGGCGCGGCCGCGCACGGCTTCGACCTCGCCACCGAACTACCGTTGCACGCCACGCTGTTCACGGCCGCCGCCGACGAGCACGTGCTCGTGCTGGTGGTGCACCACATCGCCGCCGACGGCTGGTCGATGGCTCCCTTCGGCCGCGACCTCGCTCAGGCCTACACCGCCCGCGTCACCACCGGCGACGCCCCTGCTTGGGCCGAACTCCCCGTCCAGTACGCCGACTTCACCCTCTGGCAGCACCAGCTCCTCGGCGACGCCGCTGACCCGACCGCCCTGCAGTGCCAGCAGCTGACCTACTGGCGGTCGGCCCTGGCCGGCCTGCCGGAAGAACTCGCACTGCCCACCGACCACCCCCGCCCCGCCACCGCTTCCCACCACGGCGCCAGCGTCCCCCTCGAGATCCCCGCCACCCTGCACCGCGACCTCACCGCACTCGCCCGCACCCACGGCGCGACCCTGCACATGGTCCTGCAA
>NZ_JBSFJV010000154.1:0-11503 GCF_053598235.1 Kitasatospora sp. NPDC001159 | reverse complement strand
GTCGAGGCGGAAAGCCGACCAGGAGGAGCCAGCGGCCGAGACCGTGCCGCGGGAGGCGAAGCTGTCCAGTGACACCGCATGGTCTCCTCTCGCCCGACGGGGCGCGGCGGATGGTGATGTGCCTCACACGGTAATCGTGGCGGGTCGGATGATCCGGCAGGCGGGCGCTCGGCGCTCGTTTTGTGGCGGACCGGTTCAGCCGGAGACCGAGGCCCGAATCGGGCTGGCGAGCATGGCCAGGAACACCAGCGCCCACACGGCCGTGGCGACCCAGGCTTCACCGGCTCCGATCGCGGTGAGCCACGAGGTGCCGGTCGCAATGCCCAACTGGCGGGTAGCGACTCCGTACATTCCCACCGGGAAGACCAGGCTCCACAGGCCCGTCTCATAGCGCAGCGGGACGCGGCGCAGGACGTGCCGCCACACGCCGAGCCCGATCAGCAGCGGGATGAGCCACGTGCAGAAGGCCCAGAGCACCAGGCACAGCGCCGTGGTCGCTTGGTCCGGCAGTAGGCGCTGCGCCGCAGGTAGCGCGAGGAGGCCGGTGCCGGCGAGCACGCTGATCGCCGCCGCGCCCATGAAGACCCAGTACGGCGGGATCACGTCATCGGGCCCCACCGGGTGCACCAGCAGCCGGGCCAGTACCAGCGCGGCGGTCAGCAGGTACTGGACGATTCCGATCGCCCAGCACACCGATGCCAGTACGGCGAGCCAGACCTGCGGGGTGAGCCGGTCGAGTGCGGCGCAGGCGACGGCAACCGACTGCGTGCCGACCGTCCAGATGAACCAGGCTCCGTTCACCTGGCCGAGGGAGGGCCGGCGACCGGTCGAGGCGATCATCGCGAGCGGGATCCCGTAGCCGAGCAGCAGCCAGCCCGCTGCGCCGACGGCCAGGAGCACGGCTGCCGCTGTCCGGTGGCCGTCGGCGGCCAGCCGGGCCGACAGGACGCCGGAGGCCGCCACCACGGTGAGCGAGGCGAAGCCGCGCGGGCCGACCAGATCCGAGACCAGTCGCCGCGGCCAGCGCAGCAGCCGCCAGGCCGACGCCGCGAGCAGAAGCAGGTAACCGATCAGGCCGATCACGAGCAGCGTCGCGGACACCGTTCGGGTGGCCCCGCGATCGAGCGCAGTGGAGACGATTCCGGTGGCCATGACGAAGGCGAACGAGCCAGGACTGAGGCCGGCCACGAGCGAGCCGACGGCTTGCATGCGTCGGCCAGGGCCCGGAGCGCCCCGCCGCGAGGCTGCGGGACTCATAACGCACCCCCTGGCTCGGCAGACCGGCGGCCTGACCTCGCCGTATCTACGCAGAACGGTCTAAACAACCCGGAAACGTCTGCAAGTGATCGTATCGGGATCGGCCTGGGGGCGGGAGAAGCGAGGACGCTCGGGCTCGTGCCGAAGGTGTCCTTGAGGTCTTTCTCGTCCACGCCGGCGGTGATCAGGTCGACGAACTGGCCGTTCTCACCCAGAACCCCGAGGGCGCCGTAGCGTGCGTCGACGAGGTCGCACCCGGCGGCCACGATGTGGCGCAGCACCGCGCCGGTGTCCATGTCGGAGCTGATGGTCGCCACCGCGTCCAGCAGCCGTTTCAGCCGACGGTGGCTGGCCACCAGTTCGCGCAGTTTCTCGTCGAGGTCGTCGAGCGGGTTCCGCTCGCGCAGCAGCTTCAGCTTTTCGATCACCGCCGCGTCGAGTGCCGGGGTCCCTACCAGACTCGATGGATGGTCCTGCGCCATGCCGCACCTCCCGCCGCGCTGTCCCCCGGGGTCGGCTCCGTCCTTTCGAACGTTCATTTCCAGTGTGTCAAGCCGGGAGCCCGGTTTCCCGGCTGCCTGCTTGGTCCGGCGGGGCGGCCCGGCGGTGTACGCCCGCGAGTCTGCGGGCCGCTCGGCGGCCTCGTCGTCACACTGGCCCGGTACGGCGTCGACGGCGGCGTCCGGTGCCCGGGAGGTGGGATGTGGTCGGGGGCCGCGCCGCTGATGCCGCCGAGCGCCTGATGCGTACCACGCAGTTCTTCTTCCCGGGCGAGCAGTCGTCGGACCGGTGGCGGCTGCACCGGGAGGGCGGCCGGGCGGCGGAGGAGTTCTACCACGAGCGGTGGCGGCACGACCGGGAGGTCCGCTCCACGCACGGGGTGAACTGCACCGGGTCGTGCTCCTGGAAGGTGTTCGTCAAGGACGGGATCATCAGCTGGGAGACGCAGGCGACCGACTACCCGTCAGTGGGGCCCGACTCCCCCGAGTATGAGCCGCGCGGCTGCCCGCGCGGAGCGTCGTTCTCCTGGTACACCTACTCGCCCACCCGGATCCGCTACCCGTACGTGCGGGCTCCGTTGCTGGAGCTGTGGCGCGAGGCCAAGGAGCACACCGCCGATCCGGTGGAGGCGTGGGACTGGCTGACCGCCGATCCGCGGCGCACCGCCCGGTACAAGCAGGCGCGCGGCAAGGGCGGGTTCGTCCGCTGCGAGTGGCCGGAGGTGACCGAGCTGGTCGCCGCGGCCCAGGTGCACACCGTGAAGCGGTACGGGCCGGACCGGATCGTGGGGTTCTCCCCGATCCCGGCGATGTCGATGGCCTCCTACTCGGCCGGGACCAGGTTCCTGTCCATGATCGGCGGGACCATCTCCTCCTTCTACGACTGGTACGCGGACCTGCCCATGGCCTCCCCGCAGGTGTTCGGCGACCAGACCGACGTCCCGGAGTCCGCCGACTGGTGGAACGCCGGCTACCTCCTGGTGTGGGGCACCAACCTGCCGGTCACCCGCACGCCGGACGCGCACTTCATGACCGAGGCACGCTACCGGGGGCAGAAGGTCGTCGTGGTCTCCCCGGACTACGGCGACCACACCAAGTTCGCCGACGAGTGGCTGGCCGCCGCTCCCGGCACCGACGGTGCGCTGGCGATGGCCATGGGGCATGTGATCCTCACCGAGTTCTGGCGCGACCGGCCAGTACCCCGCTTCCTGGAGTACGCCAAGACCTACACCGACCTGCCGTTCCTGGTCCGGCTGGAGCAACGCGGGGACACCTTCGTCCCGGGGAAGCTCCTGACGGCCGCCGACCTACCGAGCACGACCCAGGAGGCCGCCGAGTTCAAGACGGTGCTGCTCGACGCGCGCACGGGTGAGCCGGCGGTCCCGAACGGGTCGCTGGGCTTCCGCTGGACGCCGTCGGACGCGGGCCGGTGGAACCTGGGACTGGATGGCACCGATCCGCTGCTCTCGCTGCACGGTCGGCCGGACGCCGAACCGGTCGCGGCGGTCCTGCCTCGTTTCGACACCGACCCCGGCGCCTCGGGCGGGGTGCTGCACCGGGGTATCCCGGCGGTCCGGGTCGGCGGGCAGCTGGTGACCACCGTCTTCGACCTTGTGCTGGCGCAGTACGGGGTGGCCCGCGAGGGCCTGCCCGGCGACTGGCCCACCGGGTACGACGACGCGAGCCAGCCGTACACCCCGGCTTGGCAGGAGGCGATCACCTCCGTCCCGGCCGCGGCCGCCGCGCGGGTGGCACGGGAGTTCGCCCGCAACGCCGAGCGCACCGGCGGCCGTTCAATGATCGCCATGGGGGCCGGCACCAACCACTGGTTCCACTCCGACCAGATCTACCGCGCCCTCCTGGCACTGCTGATGCTCACCGGCTGCCAGGGAGTCAACGGCGGCGGCTGGGCGCACTACGTCGGGCAGGAAAAGGTCCGGCCGTTGACCGGCTGGTTCCACCTGGCCTTCGCCCTGGACTGGCAGCGCCCGACCCGGCACATGGCGGGCACCCCACTGTGGTGGCTGGCCACCGACCAGTGGCGCTACGAGGCGTTCACGGCCGACGCGCTGGCCAGTCCACTGGCGCCGGGCCGACTGGCCGGCCGCACCCTGCCGGACTGCAACGCGCTTGCCGCCCGGCTGGGTTGGATGCCCTCCCACCCCGCGTTCAACCGCAACCCGCTCGACCTGTGCGACGAGGCCGAGCGGGCCGGCCGGACCGTACCCGACCACATCGTCGAACAACTCAAGGAAGGGACACTGCGGTTCGCCGCCGAGGACCCCGACGATACGGCCAACTTCCCCCGGGTGCTGCTGGTCTGGCGGGCCAACCTGTTCGCCTCCTCGATGAAGGGCCACGAGTACCTGCTGCGCCACCTGCTCGGCACCGACGACGCGGCCAGCGCCACCGAGACCCCGCCACACCTGCGCCCCGCCGAGGTCGTCTGGCGCGAGCCGGCGCCGGTCGGCAAGCTCGACCTGTCGGTGACGCTCGACTTCCGGATGACCAGCACCTGCCTGTTCTCGGACATCGTGCTGCCCGCCGCCACCTGGTACGAGAAGCACGACCTGTCCTCCACCGACCTGCACCCCTTCGTGCACGCCTTCAACCCGGCCATCGCACCACCCTGGCAGACCCGCACCGACTTCGACATCTTCCACACGATCGCCGCCGAGTTCTCCAGGCTCGCCGCCACCCATCTCGGGGTCCGCCGGGACGTCATCGCCGCGCCGCTCGCGCACGACACCCCGGACGAACTCGCTCAGCCCGGCGGCCGGGTCCGGGACTGGAAGGCGGGCGAGTGCGAGCCCGTACCCGGCCGGACGATGCCGAAGCTGATCGTCGTCGAGCGCGACTACCCGGCCGTGGCCGAGAAGATGCGCGCCGTCGGGCCGCTGCTCGACACCCTCGGCACCACCACCAAAGGCCTGACCTGGATCCCCGACCGCGAGATCGACGACCTGCGCCGCCGCAACGGCACAGTACGCGGCGGCGTCGCCGACGGGCGCCCGTCCATCGCCCGCGACGACCTGTTCTGCGAGGCGATCCTGGCCCTGTCGGGCACCACCAACGGCCGCCTCGCCGTCGAGTCGTTCCGGGCGCTGGAGGAGCGGACCGGGGTGGCACTGGCCGACCTGGCCGAGGAACGCTCCGGGGACCGGATCACCTTCGCCGACACCCGCCTCGGTCCGCGCTCCGTGATCACCTCCGCGGAGTGGTCCGGCAGCGAGTCCGGCGGGCGCCGCTACTCGCCGTTCACCGTCAACGTCGAGCGGCTCAAGCCCTGGCACACCCTGACCGGCCGCCAGCACTTCTTCCTCGACCATGACTGGATCGCCGAGTTCGGCGAACAACTCCCCGTCTACCGGCCGCCGTTGAACACGCTCGCGTATTTCGGCGACCCCGCCCGGCACGGCGGCGGGCAGCCCGAACTGGTCGTGCGGTACCTCACTCCGCACTCGAAGTGGTCCATCCACTCCGAGTTCCAGGAGAACTTGCACATGCTCACCCTGTTCCGGGGCGGCCCGGTCATCTGGATGAGCTCCGTCGATGCGGCGAAGATCGGCGTCGCGGACAACGACTGGATCGAGTCGTACAACCGCAACGGCGTGGTCGCCTGCCGAGCCGTGGTCACCCACCGGATGCCCGAGGGCACGGTGTTCATGTACCACACCATGGACCGCCACCTGAACGTCCCCCGCACCGAGACCTCCGGCCTGCACGGCGGCGGCGACAACTCGCTGACCCGGCTGCTGATCAAACCCACCCATCTGATCGGCGGCTACGCGCAGTTCTGCTACGGCTTCAACTACACCGGCCCCACCGGCCACCAACGCGACGAGATCACCGTCATCCGGCGGCGCGGCCAGGAGGTCCGGTTCCGATGAGGGTGATGGCGCAGGTCGCGATGGTGATGAACCTTGACAAGTGCATCGGCTGCCACACCTGTTCGGTCACCTGCAAGCAGACCTGGACCAACCGGCCCGGCACCGAGTACGTCTGGTTCAACAACGTCGAGACCAGGCCCGGGCTCGGTTACCCGCGCCGCTACGAGGACCAGGACACGTGGAAGGGCGGCTGGACGCTGGACCGTCGCGGCCGGCTCAGGCTGCGCTCCGGCGGCCGGCTGCGCAAGTTGCTGACCATCTTCCACAACCCGGATCTGCCGTCCCTGGACGACTTCTACGAGCCGTGGACGTACGACTACCAGCACCTCACCACCGCCCCGTTGTCCGATTCCTTCCCCAGTGCCCGGCCCAAGTCCCAGCTCACCGGCCGGGACATGACCCCGGTGTACGGCCCGAACTGGGACGACGACCTCGCCGGTGCACCCGAGCACGCCACCGCCGACCCGAACCTGGCAGGCCTGGCCGAACACGTCCGGATGGAGTACGAGCAGACGTTCATGCTCCACCTGCCCCGGATCTGCGAGCACTGCCTCAACCCGTCCTGCGTCGCCTCCTGTCCCTCCGGCGCCATGTACAAGCGGGCCGAGGACGGCATCGTGCTGGTCGACCAGGACCGCTGCCGCGGCTGGCGGTTCTGCGTCTCCGGCTGCCCGTACAAGAAGGTTTACTTCAACCACCGCACCGGCAAGGCCGAGAAGTGCACCTTCTGCTACCCGCGTATCGAGGCCGGACAGCCCACCATCTGCGCCGAGACCTGCGTCGGCCGGCTGCGCCACCTCGGCGTCATGCTCTACGACGCCGACGCCGTCCTCGCCGCCGCCTCCGTCAAGAACGACCAGGACCTCTACCAGGCCCAGCTCTCGGTCTTCCTCGACCCCCACGACGCCGAGGTGCAGGCCGCGGCCGAACGGGCCGGGATCGCGCACGACTGGATCCAGGCCGCCCAGCGCTCACCCGCCTACGCGCTGATCAAGCGCCACCGGGTCGCGCTGCCCCTGCATCCCGAGTACCGCACGCTTCCCATGGTCTGGTACGTCCCACCCCTCTCTCCCGTCTCCAACGCCGTGCACACCACCGGCCACCACGACGACGACCCCGACCGGGTCTTCGCCGCCATCGAATCGCTGCGCATCCCCGTCGCCTACCTGGCGAACCTGTTCACGGCCGGCGACACCGCCGTCGTCGAGAACGTGCTGCGCAAGCTCACCGCCATGCGTGTCCACCTGCGCGCGCGGCAGCTCGGCGATCCAATCGACCAGCGGCTGCTGGACTCGGCGGGCACGACCTCCGAGGACATCGAGGACCTCTACCACCTGCTCGCCATCGCCAAGTACGAGGACCGCTACGTCATTCCGAAGGTCCATGCCGAGGACACGGGTGCCTCGATGGCCCAGCACTGCTCCCTGGACCGGCCGGGCGCAGGGCCGGGGCCGGCCAGCGGCACTGGCGGCAGCTCGTTCCGGGACAGCGACGGGAACACCCGCTTCAACCTCCTCGGCTGGAACGCCACTGGGCGCGTCCCCGGCCTCCACGGAGAGGAGAGCGGCCGATGATCAACCATCGCGGCAGGAGGTCCGCCGATCTCCCGCTGCTCCACCGGATCGCCTCGATCCTCCTCAGCTACCCCGACGAGCGGCAGCTCGCCCAGTTGGACGACGTGGTCGCCGCCCTCCTCACGATCCGTCACCAGCCGGACCGAGACCGGATGTCCGCCCTCACCGACCACCTCCGCCGCCTCCCTCCCGGCGAAGCGGCCCAGCGGTATGTGGCCACCTTCGACCACGACCGGCACCGCACCCTCCACCTGACCTATTACCGGTACGGTGACACCCGAGCCCGCGGCGCGGCTCTGCTCGCGATCAAGGAGACCTACCGGCGGGCCGGCCATCAACCTCCCGCGACGGAGCTGCCGGACCACCTCCCGATGGTCCTCGAGTTCGCCTCCCTCGCCCCGGAGGCCGGCCACCGTGTCCTGCTTGAACACCGTCCGGGTCTGGAGCTGCTGCGCCAGGCCCTCCACGAGATCCGTGATCCATACAGCGCCGTACTGGACGCGCTCTGCGCCGGTCTTCCGCGACTTCGGCCCGGGCAGCGCGCGGTCCGTCGCCGACTGGCGGCCGACGGGCCACCGGACGAGCCGGTCGGGCTCGCGCCGTTCGACCCGGCTGGCCTCCTCAGTCGATCCGAACAGCAGACGGGTGAGCGCCGATGAGATCCTGGGACCTGTCGTGGTGGGTCATCCTGCCCTACCTCGCCCTCACCACCTTCGTGGTCGGCCACATCTGGCGCTGGCGCTACGACCAGTTCGGCTGGACCAGCCGCTCCACCCAACTCCAGGAGAGCCGACTGCTGAAATGGGGCGGCCCGCTCTTCCACTACGGCGCCTTCGCCGCCATCGCCGGCCACGTCATGGGCATCCTCGTCCCGGTATCGTTCACACGCGGCATCGGAATCCCGGAGAACACCTACCGCTGGGTCTCCGCCATCGGCGGCAGCCTCACCGCACTCGGCGTGATCCTCGGTGTCGCCATCCTCGCCTTCCGCCGCACGACCGTACCCCGGGTCCGGGCCACCACCAGCCCGGTCGACTGGATCGCCCTGGTCATGCTCGCCATCGTGATCGTGCTCGGCATCATCCCCACCGTCGGCACCAACCTGCTCGGCTCCGGCTATGACTACCGCTCCAGCGTCGCCGTGTGGTTCCGCGGCTTGTTCGCCGGCACCCCCGACGCCGCGGCCATCGCACACGCACCCCTGATCTACCAGGTCCACGCCACCGCGGCCTGGGCCATCCTCGCCGTCTGGCCGTTCACCCGGCTGGTCCACGCCTGGAGCCTGCCCCTCTGGTACCTCTGGCGCCCCTTCATCCTCTACCGCAGCCGCATCCCCGCCCACCCCACCGAACCCGGCACCAGTGGGCGCCGCTGGCGCCGCATCAATGTCCGCTACTGAGCGATTCTCCGCGACCACCCTCTCGTGATCTCGGTGGCGGCCATCGGCGTCCGACGCGGATCTCAACGACCTCATGGTGGCGGTCAGCCAGCTGACACGATCGCTGCCGGGCAACGTCAACGCTCCACCGATCCCTGCAGATGTCCTGGACGGCCTGCGTGCCACAGTCCCTGGACCTCGTAGAGGTCTCGCAGGATGTCGGCGCTCGGCAGCGTCGTGTGCGGTGTTCTGTCACGGGGCCGTCGTACGTGAAATTGGCAGGAGATCCCGGTGATCTCTGCGTACAGCCTGACGTGTTCGACACCGAGGGCTTCGGCGCTAGCTAGGGTGGGGGAAAACCAGAGTGCCGAGCAGACCGGGCCCCGTATGGCTGGTCAGCACGACAAGCTCAGCGGAAGTCGTCGGCGTGGTCGACGGCCCACTGGGCGTCGTCGGTCGCCGATCAGGGCTGGATGTTCTCCAGGTCCTCCAGAAGGCTGGGGTGCTTCGGCTCCCAGCCGAGCGCCTGCCGGGTGCGGGTGCTGGACGAGGGCTGGTCGGCCTTGAAGATCGGGCCGAGCGGGCCGTAGGTCTCCTCCGGCACCGACTCGACCGGCAGGCCCAGCCGTCGGCCGATGACGGCCGCGATGTCCCGTACCTTGTCCCCCTCGTCGGCCACGGCGTGCCAGACGGTACCGGCCTCCGCCTGCTCCAGGGCGAGCCGAAAGAGAACGGCCGCGTCGAGCGCGTGGACGGCGGGCCAGCGCTGTGTGCCGTCGCCGGGGTAGCCGGAGATCCTGCTCTGGCGTGCGATGTTGGTCAGCAGACCGGCGAACCCGCCCGTGCCCTCGTTGTGAACCGTGCGCGGCATGCGTACGGACGTGCTCCGGACCCCGCGGGAGGCCAGGCCCAGGACCGCCGTGACCGTGCGACTGCGGCCGCCGACCGGCCCGTCGGTCGGCACCGGGTCGGCCTCGGTGGAGGCACGGCCCGGCACCCAGGGCGTACCCGCGACGGTGACCAAGGGGCGGTCGCTGCCGACGAGCTCCTCGCCGAGGGTGGTGAGGGCGGCGGTCTCCTCGGCGACGTTCTGGGCGAGGGCCTCGGGGCTGCTGAAGTCGTTGCCGAAGGCCAGGTGGATCACCCCGTCGGCCTGGGCGGCGCCGGAGCGCAGGACGTCCAAATCGGCGAGGCCTCCCCGCAGCGGCTCGGCGCCGGCTGCCTCGGCGGCCTGTGCGGAGGCGTCGGAGCGGGCGAGCGCGAGGACGGTGTGGCCGTTGCCGAGGAGTTCGGCGACGACGGCGGAACCGATCAGACCGGTGCCGCCGGTGACAAAGACGCGCATGGAAACCCTCCCAGAAGTGATGGGACTCTTGTCCCGTCACCCTAGCAGAGTGACGGGACAAGAGTCCCATCGCATATGCTGAACCCATGGGTAGATGGGAACCAGGTGCGCGTGAACGCCTCGTCGTGGCTGCGGTCGACCTGTTCACGGAGCAGGGGTATGACGCCACGACGGTCGCGCAGATCGCCGAGCGTGCCGGGGTCACCAAGAGCACCTTCTTCCGGCACTTCCCCGACAAGCGCGAGCTGCTGGTCGCCGGGCAGGAGACGCTGAGCCGACTGCTGACCGAGGGGATCGCCGACGCGCCCGGTAACGCCAGCCCGCTTGAGGCAGTCGCTGCCGGTCTCGAGCGCGCCTCGACCGCGATGGGCCCCAAGAGTCGCGAGCTCGCCCCCCGCCTGAAGGCGGCCGTCGCCGCCAGCGCCGAGCTTCAAGAGCGTGACACCCTCAAGACCGTCAGTCTCGCGGCCGCGATGACAACCGCCCTGGTCGCCCGCGGCGTACCCGATCCGACTGCGGCTCTCGCGGGCGAGCTGGGCGTCCTCGCTTTCAAACGGGGGTACGCCGAATGGGCCGAGGACGACCGTGGCGCCGAGGACGAGCTCGCCGGGTACACCCTGGCAGCCCTGGACGAACTGCGTGCGGCGAGCGCATCGCTGGACTGACCGGACGAGCATCGTCCAGCGCTGGTGCGGTGGACGAGAAGCAGACCTCACAGCTCTTCGAGCTCGCTGCCTGATCTTGGCTGTGGGCCGCCATATCCAGGCGTCCAAGGAGGCCGCAGCCGAGTCCGGAACGCCTCTGCAAGAAGCCGTGATGCGTTTCACCGGCCGGCCCCCGGGCGCTACGGGGCCTACGAAGGCCGTGTACAGGGGCGCCCCGCGACCGCACCGTGACTATGAGGTGCGCAGGTCGTTGGTGGTGCCGAGACCCCCTCGTACCGCGTGCTGAGGCATGAGAGCGGTACAAGGTCTCGGCGAGCACCCGCACCACCTCTATGCGGCCTGGCACGGCGCCGATCCGCTGTTCCGCGCAAGCCGTCAGGTGCTCCGCCCACTCCTGGCACTGATCGAGCCCGCCGTCGACAACCAGCTGACCGAACAGCGCGTCGTCCGGTTCCATCTTCGGTCGGCTCCCCTCGGGCGAACCCGGCCTCACAGCCGGAACACGCTGGTCGGCCCCAACAGGGCGTCCGGGCTGGCCAGAAGGCACGATCGCGATGCGCACGTCGGCCGGGTGGAGGGAGCGCAGGTAGCGGCAGAACTCCAGGAACTTCGACCGGTTCTTGGTCTTCTTGATGTGGCCATAGAGCTGGTCCTTGCCCAGGTCGTAGGCCGCGAACAGGTGCCGGACGCCGTGCGGGCGGGTGTAGGTGGCCCGGCGGCGCGGCCTCGGCTCGCGATCGGGGTCCTTGCCCTTGCCGCCGCGCTCGGCCCACTGGCGCCCGGGATGGGGTTGCAGGTTGAGCGGTTGGGTCGGGGACGAGACGCCGTGCACCCTTGCAGGTGTCGGTCTTCCCGTCCCCGCCCGCCGAACCGGACGTGCCCGTTGGCCGGGCA
>NZ_JBSFJV010000153.1:0-11503 GCF_053598235.1 Kitasatospora sp. NPDC001159 | reverse complement strand
GGCTCCACACCTACAATCACCACCGCGGACACACCGCACTCGCAGGCAAGCCACCCGCCAGCCGCGTCCCCAACCTCACGGGTCAGAACACCTAGGGCTCGGGAACCGGGACACCAGGCCGTTGCCGCTCGGGGACCGGCGGACCCGGCTGCTCGACGCCCTCGGCGCGCCGGGCCTCATCTGGCCGGTGCCCACAACAGCGGACCCCGTGGAAGCGCGGACCTGGTTCGGCCAGCTCGGCGGCGGGATCGAAGGCGCAGTCTGCAAGATCGCCAACCTTCCGTACCGGCCCGGGCGCCGCTCCGGCTGGACGAAGTTCCGGATGAAGGACAGCACCTCGGCCGTCGTCATCGGCATCACCTCAGCCGAGACCCCGGCCTCCCAGGCCGCGGTGCTCGCCCTGCCGACCCCCACCGGGCGGCTACGGGCCGTGGGCGTCAGCCTGCCCCTGTCAGCGGCCGTCCGCGCCGACCTGGCCACCCGCCTGCACCCCGCCGGAGACACCCTGGCCACACTGCCCGGCACCGTCGGTGGCCTTCCGGGCAGCCCGCCTGTCCGCTACCAGCCGGTGGAGCCCACCACCGTTGTCGACATCGAGGTCGACGCTGGCCAGGTCGAGCATGGCCGGTATCGGCACCGGCCCCGGGTACTGCGCCTTCGCCCGGACCTGGAGGTGGACCAGCTCGTCCGCCGTTGACGTCGACGACCTCGAACGGGTGGAACCTGGCCCAGCGGCTGGGCGCTGTCACACGCCTCCCCTACCGTCCTGGCCATGACCCCCGTGACAGCAGCAACACAACCCTCCGCGGCCGCCGTGCGAGCTCACCGGGACACCAGCGAGCATCCCGCCCTCGATGGCGCACCCGTCGCCCTCATCTCCGTTGCCTTGCACGAGGCCCTGCTCGGCCTCGCCACCCAGCTGGACCCGGCCGCCGCAGCAGCCGATCCCGAGGCAGCGGTCAGCGAAGCGCTGCGCCTGGCGGCGGCCGCCGCCTACGACACGGCGGAGCCGGGCGAGGTCCCCGGGCTGCTGTACGTCACCCCGTCGGTCACGGAGCTCGGAAGGCGGCCGGTGCGGCTGGAGCGGGCGCAGCCGGGCGGGCCGATCACTGCTCGGTTCCCGGCTGATCGCTGCTGAAATCTGTGCTGTTCGCCCGCGCCGACGGTGAAGCGGGGCGTTCAGACACGTCCGGATGATGGTGCGGCCGGAGCTGGGCGCACCCCAGTGGCGCGCTCCCATGCCTCGTGTGCGATGCGGTCTTCCAGGAGCCGGCGCCCGTTGGTGCTCAGCGCGGGCATGGTGCCCTGTTGCGGGTCGTAGACGTGGCGACGGACCAGCGGGTAGGTCAGCAGGACCATCAACCCGGACCACATCAGCAGCTGCGCCGTGTCGGCCGGGACGCCGTCCGCCCCGTGATCGCGCGTGCAGTCCAACGGGTGGCCGGCCACGGCGTCGAGAGCCGCCCACTCCTTCTCGGTAGGCTCTCGAAGCCGGGTGACCAGCAGGATGCCCTTCTTGTAGCCAGGCCCGGGATGGCGTTCGACGTCGAAATCGTCGAGCAGTTCGTCTCGCAGGGCGGCGTACGCCGCCTCGGCCACCGACTGGTCGTCGTCGGCACCAGGCTGCCACCACACCTCCACGGTCCAGGACCCGGCCTGGCTGACGCGGAAGCCGACGCTTCGCGGTGAGGCCTTGAACGGCAAGCCGAACCCCACCTTCTCCGACCGGTCCCGAACACGGGCCAGGCGCCGTGAGACCGACGACGCATTCACGCGATCCCGTACAACAGCGAGCCTGTTGAACTCCCTGACCATCGGTCTCATGCCCCCTCGGTGTCGGGCCGGGAGATTCGCAGCCCCGCCGGCCTGTGCACGCCGCCCACGGCGACGTTGGTCGGCGTCGCCAGGATCACGTTGTTCCCGGAGACCAGCTCGATCAGCGCCTCCTCCTGCGCCGGGTACAGCGTGATCCCCCGCTCCTCCGCCCAGGCTGCGAACGTCTCGTACAGCGCATCGGGCGGGCTTCGGCATCAGATCAAGGAGGGTCACACGGCTCTCTTGCCTGCTCGCCGCCACCCCGGGCAAAGCCCGGGATCATTCGGCGGGGACCGCGGGGGTGGTGGAGGCGAGCCGGAGGGTGTTGGCACACTTGTACGCGCCCGGAGCGGTCCGCGCGATCTTCAGGGCGACATCGACGTACGTCTGCCGGACCCTTGCACGGGGCGAGGTGGAGACCCCGGGCTCGCCGTGGACGGAGACCTGGACGTAGGCCGGGTCGGCGTCTCCCTTGCGGAGCTCCGGCGGCAGCCGGTAACCGTCGCAGCGGAGGTACAACCGCACCTGGGGAGAGGCGTCGCCGCCCGCGTCGGCCACCCAGCCCACGGTGTCGGGGCCGAAGTCCAGCGGGGTGGTGCGACCGGCCTCCCGGGTGTCCTTCTGCCGGTCGGCGTCGATCCCGTCGTACGCGGGATTGACGGTGGCCGACAGAAGGACGTCGGACGTCGTGTGCTGCCCGGCCCACCAGACTTCGCACTTGCCGTACCGGTCGCCGTTGACCGGGTCCGACGGGGTCGCCATCCGGTCCTGGCGGGCGCCCTCGTAGCCACGGCCGTCCTGGCCCGCGAGCACCTTGAGTTCGTCCTTGGTGACCAGGGACCAGCAGGCGCTCTGCGGCAGCTCCACCTGCTGCCACGGTTTCCACGCCCACAGCCCGCCGCCCACGCCCGCCGCCACCACGAGGGCGACGGCGGCGTGCCAGGGGCGGAGCCGGGACCGGCGCCGGGGCGGGTCGTCGGGGGACGGCGGAATGATGTGGGCGACGTCAACCATGGTTCAACCGTCCTACTTCTTGGGGAAGGCGGTGCCGAAGGAGTCCCTGCCGCTGCCGTAGCCGGTGTTCTCCTCCTGGGCGGCGCGGCGGGCCACGTCGTTGATGTAGTTCGGGTCGGCGCCCACATTGCGGCCGGCGTCGCGGACCGCGTTGACGATCGCCTGCTGCGCATTGGTCTCGGCGTTCTGCTTCGCCGTGACGGCCTCGTCGCTCGCGGCGTTGTGGGTGTCCACCTTGTAGCCGGCGGCGATGTTGTCCATGATCTGGTTGGCCTCGTAGTCGACGCCCTCGCCGATCAGGGGGGCCCGCTCCTTCAGCGCGTCACCGGCGAACGACCAGAGCTGGCCGGCGATTTCCCGCTTGGTGTCGATAGCGGAGTTGAACGCGGCGTCGCTGGCGGTGTGCTTGTTGTACACCTCGTCGACCATGGCGCTGGTGATCAGGCCGTTGACCTGGCCGGCCGGCTTGGCGATGTTCTCGACCGCTACGGCGAGGTCCTTGTGCAGCTCGGGGTGGGCCAGCACGTCCTGGATCTGGGCGGTGGTGTAGGCCTGCTGCCCGGCGGCGATCGTGGCGTAGGCGTCCGGGTTCCGGCCGAGCGTGCCGACGAGGCGCTCGACCTCGCCCGCCTTGAAGAGGTTCGAGCCGGAGCCGGGGCCTTCCAAGGCGCCCTGGACGTCGCCGATGTAGTTGGCGGTCATGTTGCCGAGGCTGCTGTTGAGGTTCGAGAACAGTCCACGGTTGAGGAGGTCCGGACCGTCGCCGGTGCCGAACCTGTTCACCGCCTGCTGCATGACGGCGTTCATGTCGCTCGTATGCGGAGGGAACTTGCCGTGCACGTCGTCGTACGCCCGCCCGGTGGTCGCGGCTTCCAGGGCATGGCCGAGGGCGGTGACGTCGAAGGGGTCGGCGGTGCCCGGGTTCGGGCGGGGAGGGTACTGCTGGTCGAGCAGCAGGGAGCGGGAGCCGCCGTCGGTGAGCATCTTGAGGTAGGTGTTCTCGCCGCCGTGGCTCTTGACCGTGCCGTCCGGGTTGTAGGTCGTCGGCGTGTCGTGGAAGAACTTGGTGGCCGCCTCGGGGCTGTGACCGAGGCCCTCCAGGACGGCGGACATCGGGTTGATGCCCCGCAGGTTCCCGTCCTTGTCCGGTACGCCGATGAACTTGAGCTCGGTGAACGGGTAGGTGGCCTTGGTGGCCGCGTCCCAGCGCATCGGGTTCTCTTCGGTGAGCTGGGTGACGTGTTCGGCGATGGGGTCGATGAAGTGCGCGTCGTACTTCCCGTTGCGCAGCAGGTTGGCCATGATCTGGTAGCCGTACGGGCTGTGCGCCGGGTCGGCGCCCGCCGGGACGGGGATCTGCTTGGCGCCGGCCGCGCGCAGCCTGGTCTCCCAGTCGTCCGAGACGTGCAGCGGCTGCTTGGTGTCGGTCGCGGTGGCCAGCGTGAGGCCGAGGTCCTTCTGGAGGTCCTTGACCGTCTGGGAACGGGCGGGACTGTTGGCGTAGTCGGCGCTCTGCGCCATCGCGCCGTACTTCGCCAGGAAGGTCTGCGGGTCCTGGTTGCCGTAGAAGGCGGTGGCGAACCGGGGGTCGCCGCTGTCCTGCTGCAACATGGCGTGCAGGTGCTTGAGTTGGGCGTCGGTGGCCTTGTCGCCGAGGTTGAGGATGTAGGTGGCCTCCTTGGCCTCCTCCTCGGGGAGGCCGCCGACCGGGGTGGCGTTGAACGTGTACGCGTCGCTGCCGGTGTCGTTGCCCAGGGCGTTGGCGGCGGCGGTGTCCGCCTCGGTCGCCCGGTCGATCGCGGCGCCGATGGCCTTGGCGGCGGTGTCGGCCGTGGCCTGCCAGGTCGTCGCGTAGTCGCGGTCGTGCTTGTCCGCCTGCGTCTTGGGCGGGGGCCAGTGCACCGTGCCCGCGTCGTCGACGGTGAGGCCATTGGTGACGGCGTTCTGGATCGCGGTGTTGAGGTCCTGCTTGGCGGCCGTGATCTCGGTGTGGGCGTCGCGGAGGGTCTTGGCCAGGGCCGAGGCCTCCTCGAAGGCGGCGTGGATCTGGTCGCGGGCCCAGGTGAGCTTGGCGTTGGCGAGGCCGGCGGCGTCGCCGCGCCAGCCGGACTGCTCGACGGTGCCGATGACTTCGTTCTGCATCCGCTGGGTGAGGTCCCACTTGCGGACCAGGGCCTCGTAGTCGCCGGCCGCCGAATCGAGGCTGCCGAGGTCGACCTGCTTGAGCTGGCTGAATGTCACCATGATCGTACTGCTTTCCCCCGTGCGCGGTGCTAGCTTTTGGTGCCCTGCGGCTTGTTGAAGCTGGCGTGGATGTCGGACTCGGTCTTGATGTACGCCTGCGCGGTGGTCTGGAGGTTGGTGCCGATATCGCCGACCGTCCCCTTCAGGGCGTCGGCCTGGCTGGACCACGTTCCCCAGGATGCGGGGAGGACGGTACCGAGGGCCCACCCCTTGAGCGCACCGGCGGCGGCGGCCACGTGCTCGCCGGGCTGGTCGCACTCGGACTTGACGGAGTCCCGCAGGGCGAAGGCATTCTGGGCGGCCTGCTGGAGCACGCCGGTGTTGACCGTGACGGTCTTCCCGCTGCCGGCCGGGTTGTTCAGCGAGACCGGGGCGGCGTTGGCGCCGGCCAGATCCGGGAACTGCTTCTTCGCTTCTTCGGTCAGATTGCCCTTGTCGTCGAAGAGCCACGGATTCATTCGACGCTCGAACTCAAGGTCTGTCACTTCTTGCCCCCAGGTGAAGATCGACATGGAGTGTATCGAATGAATTGACGAGTCATTGGCGCGATCTATGGAAGTGTCGAATTCGGCCAAAGCATCGGAGTTTTCATGTCCGAGAGCCTGAATTCAAATGAATTCAAGATGAACATCATCAAAACATCGCGCCGAGCTCTGTTGAGTCGCACATTGATCGGCAGGGCTTCGGCGTAGTCGGCTGACGTCCGTTTCGTGATCACGCGAGGCCGAGGAGTGCGAGGGGGCGGCGGGTGTCGCGTGCGTTGCGGCGGAGGCCGGCCGCGATGTTCTTCACGCCGTTCAGTCGCAGGACTCCGACGGCTAGGTTGCGCCAGGTGGCCATCGCGCGGGGTGCGTTGCCGGTCCGCAGCTGGGAGGCGTCCTCGGCGAACGTGGTGTCGCGGACGTGGTGCAGGGCCTCGATCTTCCAGTGGTCGCGGATCAGCTGTGCGAGCTGGGCGGGCGTGGCCTGCTCGGCCGTCAGGCTGGTGACGGCGTAGACGGTGGTGATGGTGGTCTTGCCGGTCTTTCGGTCGGTCCGGCGGCGCTTGATCCGCACGGCCTGTCGGGCGCTGGGGAAGAGCAGGTTGTTGACCGTGGCGACCTTGATCCGGCGGATCTCGGCGCGGCCGTGGCCGATGTCACGGGTTCGGCGCTGGAGTGGGATGTCCTTCCAGGGAAGGGACTTCAGCTGCCTGAACAGTTTCTTCTGGTTGCCCTTGACGATGGCGATGTAGTGGGCGCGGCGATCCAGGAGGTAAGCGGCGTGCTCGCGTTGCGTGTGGAGTGCGTCGCTGGTGACCACGGTTCCAGCGAGGTCGGCGATGGTGTCCAGGAGCGGCTGGAAGCGTCTGGACTCCCCGGTCTTCTCGCCGACGTCGAGCTGGGCCAGGACCAGTGCTCAATCGCGGCGATCAGGTGGACCTTCCGGCCCTTCGCTTTGGCCACGCCGCGCAGGGATTTGCCGTCCACGGACAGGCCGCGCGGCCCGGTGCCGGCAGGCCGACGGTCGGCGAGCCAGCCGCCCACCGCCTGGTCCAGGGCGTCACCGTCGATACGCGCGAGCAGCCGGCGGACCGTCGTCTCGGCCGGGACCAGCCGCCGTGGCAGCACCGGATCGGGGCGTACGCCGAGCCGTTCCAGCACATGCGGTGGGGCGTCCGCGATCCACTCGCCGACCGCCAGCAGCGAGGTCGCCCCGGCCAGCACCGCGCACGCGGTCAGGGCGAGGACGACGGCCAGCGCGTGCCGCACGCCGCGCGGATCGCGCGGGTCGGGTACCTGGGCCAGCCGCTCCAGCAGGCCGGGCACCTCCCCGGCTATGACCTCGGGATGGTCGCGGAGCTGGTCAAGGGCAGGCGGGATCGGGGATGATTTGTCGCGGTGGGTGGGCGTAGCCGACAGGCGGTGCGTATGTAGCATCGGCCCGTGACTAGGATGCCGAGGCCAGGGACCAACTGCCCAGTGTGCGGTCTCGATCAGGGATACGAACCCTGGGGTTCCGACGGCTTGACGCCCTCGTTCGACATCTGCGCCTGCTGCTTCAACGAGTTCGGCTACGAGGACGCCACGAACGCAGGCGTGAGAGCCGCGCGAGACACATGGATCGAGGCCGGCTGTCCCTGGCGCGGACCCGAGAGCGACCAACCCACAGGAGGGGATCCCCGAGCGCAACTGGGGCACGCCTTGAGGCTCCCGCACTGGGACTAAACGGCGGAGCATCAGGATCCGTGAGCACCTGTCGTCCTCACCGGGTCACATGATCACAGATCGGGCACTACTGGACTACGCCGAAGCCCTGCCAGACCAGCACGATTGGGCCGCCGAGCTGAGTATGGGCTCGCAGGATCAGGTCGCGGTAGTCGCGCCAGGTGAACGCCTTGCGTTCGCCCTTGCGGCCGCGATGGACGCGGAAGCCGTAGATCATGCGGGAGCGATGACCCGCCTTGTAGCAGGCCATCCCGGCTATCGAGACTCGTCCGGAGCCTCTGCCGCGAACGCGGACGACGGGGGTGCACCCCACGCGGCCCCAGGTCCTGGTGCGCGGCGGTCTCATGGTCTGCCCGGCTTCGTCCTCGAAGACCAGCCAGGCTCCGCGAGCCGCCGCGGCGCTTTTACCCGGGGCCAGACCTCCTTCTTCCACAGCTCGACCGCCTGGTCGTCCCGTTCGATGGCCCTACGGGCCGGCTGCTGCCATGACCAGCCGTGACGCTTGAGCAGTGCCCAGGTCCCCTCGACGGTGTAGCTGACGTGGAACAGCCTGCCGATCAGCGTCTTCACCCTGGCGAGCGTCCAGCGCTGGTCCTCCCAGCCGTGAACCAGCGGCCCTCGCTCCAACTCACGTTCCAGCCTCGCGATTTGCTTCTCGCTGAGCCTGGGACGCCCGGGCGATCCCTTCGACAGGACCCCAGCCTCGCCTCGCTCACGCCACTGCCGGCGCCATCGCTCCACCGAACGTTCCGACACCCGCAACGCGGCGGCGATCTCCCGGTTCTTCCCCCCGCCCTCGAAGCGTTCCACGGCTTGCAGCCGGATCCGCTCCCGCGCGGCCCTCTCAGCGTCGGTCAACCCGCCGCCCTGCGCGTATCTCACGACCCCAGGGCTACCGGAACCATCCACTGGCTGTCAGGCAAACAGCTCCGACATCACGCTTTCAGGTTCAGTAGCTGGCGAACGCCATGGGAGTGACGCAACGGAATCACTTCGACTCAATTAGACCCGGCCGTCATGACATGCCCACGGCGAACATGCACAGCAACCAAAGCTCGCCCCGAAACAACACCCCGGCGCCACCTCCCAACCCCCAACCGCCCCCGAAAACCGGCCCAACCGACTCGGGAAGAAACGCCTAAAACAGGCAAACACCCCACCGGATGGGAACAGGTCACACTCCCAGTGGGCCCGCCACGGCCCGCGCGTCGGCATCGCGTGAGCCGCTACCTGCCTGACCCGTCCATCCCCGTCGCGGAGCTGGGCGCGCCCGTCCACGCGGCCCTGCGCGCCGCCCGTGAGGCCGGCGCCCCGCTACTGGCCCTCGCCTACCCGTCCCGCACGCCCGGTAAGGGCCGCCCCCTCCTCCTTCGTGCGGCGTCGCGCCTGCGCCGGCCGTATTCCACTGCCGGAGTTGCCCGGCAAGGAGAGTTGTGCGAACCGTGGTGTGAGCGGCGCGGCTCCCTGGGCAGGGAGGGCCGGCGCGGGAGGAGTGGCGATGTCGGAGCTGGATTACGCGGCGCTGTTCGCCGGAACGCCGAGCCCCTACCTGGTGCTGGATCCGGAGCTGGTGATCGTGGAGGTCAACCGGGCGTACCTGGAGGCGACCAGGCGGACCAGGGACGACTTGGTCGGTACGTACCTCTTCGAGGCCTTCCCGGACAATCCCGCTGATCCCGAGGCCCAGGGGGCGGGGAACCTGGAGGCCTCGCTGCAGCGTGTCCTGGCTTCGCGCGAGCCGGACACCATGGCGCTGCAGAAGTACGACATCCCCGTCATGGGCCGGCCCGGGGCGTTCGAGGAGCGGTGGTGGTCGCCGGTCAACACGCCGGTCCTGGCGCCGGACGGGACGGTGGCGTGGATCATCCACCGGGTGGAGGACGTGACCGCTTTCGTGCGGTCGCGCGCCACCGACGGGCGGCCGCCGTCCGAGCGGCTCACCGAGCGCGAGGCCCTGGAGGCCGAGCTGTACGCGCGGGCGCGCGAACTGCAACGGCTGAACGAGGAGCTGCGCCAGGCCCACACCCGTGAGCGCCAGGTGGCCGTCACCCTACAGGAGGCCATGCTCCAGGCACCGGACCTCGCCCGGCACGAGAACGTCGCGGTGCGCTACCTGCCCGCCACCGGGTCGCTGAACGTGTGCGGCGACTGGTACGACGTGGTGGACCTGGCACCCGACCGCTTCGCGCTGGCGGTCGGCGACGTGGTCGGCCACGGCGTGGAAGCCGCCGCCGTCATGGGAATGCTGCGCAGCGCGCTGAGCGCCGTGATCCGCGCCGTGGAGCGGCCCGCCCAGGCCCTGGAGGTGCTGGGCCTGTACGCCCAATCCGTGGAGGGCGCGCTGAACACCACCTGTTTCAAAGCGGTCGTGGACACCCGCAGCCATCTGATCATCTACAGCAACGCCGGCCACCCGCCGCCGGTGCTGGTGCACCGGGACGGCGGCTGTGAACTGCTCGACCAGGCCACCGACCCGCCGCTGGGCGCCCGGGTCCAGCACGTCCCCCGCCCCCAGGCCGGCCTGCAATACAGCCCCGGCGACACCCTGGTGCTCTACACCGACGGGCTGATCGAACGCCGCGGCGAGGATATCGACACCGGCCTGACCCGCCTGACCGGCGCCCTTCGCCACGGCGGCGCCCTCGGCCCGGAACACATGGCCGACGCGGTGCTGGCCCAGCTCGGTGTCGTCAGCGGAGGCCGCGACGACATCGCCCTGATCGTCGTACGGCTGTGACCGCCCACACGCCTCGGCTCACCCGGGAGCCGGGCCGGCTTCCCCCTCCTTCTCGGGCGGCCGCATCGTGTCTAGGGTGTGGGCGTGACGGATGAGCGTGGGGGACTGATCGGTGGGCGGTACGGCGGGTGGAACCGGTCGGTCAGGGCGGCATGGGCCGGTTGTGGCGGGGGCGCGACGAACTTCTGGAACGCCAGGTCGCGGTGAAGGAAGTCCTGCTCCCGCCCGGGCTGGAGGCAACCCAGCGCGAGTTGATGCTGCATCGGATGATGCGGGAGGCGCGTGCCGCGGCCCGGCTGAGCCACCCGGGGATCGTCACGGTGCACGACGTCGTGGAGCACGCGGGTGCCCGGCCATCGTGATGGAGTTCGTGCCGGGCCAGTCCCTCGCGGCGGAGATCCGTCAGAAGGGACGACTGCCCGCTGCCCGGGTGGCCGAGATTGGCACGGCGGTGTTGGACGCGCTGGCCGTCGCGCACGGCGCCCACGTGGTGCACCGGGATCTGAAGCCGGACAACATCCTGCTGGCCGGCCCGCGAGTGGTGCTCACCGACTTCGGCATCGCCAGCGTGGCCGATGCAACGACTGCACTGACCGGGACCGGCACGGTACTCGGAACTCCGGCGTTCATGGCCCCGGAGCAGCTGGAGGGCGGGAAGGTCACGGCCGCCGCCGATCTGTGGTCACTGGGCGCAACCCTGTACGCGGCGGTGGAGGGGCGGCCCCCGTTCTCCGGTGACACCCTGACCGCGCTGTACGTCGCCATCCTCACCCAGGATCCGGTACCCGCGCGACACGCGGGCCCGCTGGCGGACATCCTGACCGCCATGCTGGTCAAAGACCCGTCCCAACGGGCAAGCCTGGCCCAGGCGGCCCGGGCCCTGGCCGACTGCGCGGCCTCCGGAGCGCCTGCCGCACACCGCCGGGCGCTGGCACCCGCCCCGGAGCCGGTCGGCCGGGACAGGACGGCCCCGGCCACCGTGCTCGACTCCCCAACCGTCACCGGCGGGCCACCGCGCCCACCGCCGGTCCGACCCAGCCGCCGCACCGCGCCCCGGACGACCCGACAGCGGAGCCCGAACAGCCCGACCCCCGATCACCGGGCCGGCGCACGCTGCTCTTCGCCGGCCTGGGCGCCGTCGTCGCTGCGGCTGCCGTGCCCACCGCCTACTACCTCACCCGGCCATGCACCGATCCTCACGGCAACGCGCCCGCCGGCCCGCCGCCCGGCCACACCGACACCGTCAACTCGGTCGCCTTCAGCCCCGACGGCAAAACCCTCGCCAGCGCCAGCGATGACCGCACTGTGCGGCTGTGGGAGACAGCCACCGCCCGCACCACCGCGGTCCTGCCCACCAGCACGAGCACCAGCACCGCGCAACCGGTGTTCGGCTTCAGAAGCCGTGATCAAAGCGCTCTTGGGGCTTGAGGGCCGGACGGAGATTCGATTCTCGGTCCCGTTCGGGTGATCGCGTGCCGGCCGGCGC
>NZ_JBSFJV010000152.1:0-11927 GCF_053598235.1 Kitasatospora sp. NPDC001159 | reverse complement strand
CCAACTACGCCGCCGCCAACGCCCACCTGGACGCCCTCGCCCAGCACCGCCGGGTCCACGGCCTGCCCGCCACCAGCCTCGCCTGGGGCCTGTGGCAGCTGGCCGACGGCATGACCGGCCACCTCGACGCGACCGACCGCTCCAGGGTCGCCCGCAGCGGCATCCTGCCGTTCAGCGAGGCGGAGGGGCACGCGATGTTCGACGAGGCGCTCGGCGGCGCGGCGCCCGTCGCGATCCTCAACCGCTTCGACCCGGCCGCGTTGCGCACCCGCGCCGACGCCGGGATGCTCCCGGCCGTGCTGCGCGCCCTGACCGGGCGCCGGGCCCGGCGGGCGGCGGCGAAGGCCGAGGCCGGGGGCGAGTCGCTGACCCGTCGGCTGGCCGGGCTGGACGCCGAGCGGCAGCGCGCGCTGGTGCTCGACCTGCTGCGCCGGCACACGGCCACCGTGCTCGGGCACGCGGACCACGAGGCGATCAGCCCGATCCGGGCGCTCAAGGAGCTGGGCTTCGACTCGCTCTCCGCGGTCGAGTTCCGCAACCGGGTCAATGTCGCGACCGGGCTGCGGCTGCCCGCGACCGTCGTCTTCGAGTACCCGACCCTGGAGACGCTCGGCCGCTTCGTCCTCGCGGAGCTGACCGCCGTACCGGCGGCGGTCGCGCCCGCGTCGAACGTGCTGGACGAACTCGCCCGGATCGAAGCCGGTTTGTCCCCGGCCGCGCTCGACGGCCCCACCCGGGACGCCGTCGCCGCCCGGCTGCGCAAGCTGCTGGACCGCCTGGGCGAGGCCGGGGCGGTCACGCCCGGCGACTCCGGCGCGGACCTCGGCGAGCTGATCGGGCAGGCCAGCGACGACGAGATCTTCGACTTCATCGAGAACGAGCTCGGGCTCTGAACGGGCCCAGGGGGAACACCACCATGTCCAACACCGCACCTTCGGGCTCGATGAGCACCGAGGAGAAGCTCCGCGAGTTCCTGCGGAAGGTCACCACCGAGCTGCACCACACCCGCCGCCAGCTGGCCGAGCAGCAGGAGCGGGCGCACGAACCGATCGCCGTCGTCGGCATGAGCTGCCGCTTCCCCGGCGGGATCGACTCACCGGCCGCGCTGTGGCGGTTCGTCGCCGAGGGCGGCGACGCCATCGGCGGCTTCCCAACCGACCGCGGCTGGGACCTCGCGGCGCTGGCCGCCGACGACCCGGACGCCCCCGGCACCTCGTACGTCCAGGACGGCGGCTTCCTCGCCGAAGCCGGGGCCTTCGACGCGGTCTTCTTCGGCATCAGCCCGCGCGAGGCCCTGGCCATGGACCCGCAGCAGCGGCTGCTGCTGGAGTGCGCCTGGGAGGCGCTGGAGCACGCCGGGATCGACCCGCACGGGCTGCACGGCAGCCGCACCGGGGTCTACGCCGGGGTCGTCCACCAGGACTACCTGGCCCGACTGCGCGCCATCCCGGCCGAGTTGGAGGGCTACCTCGGCACCGGCAGCTCGACCAGCGTCGCCTCCGGGCGGATCTCCTACGCGCTCGGGCTCACCGGCCCGGCCGTCACGGTGGACACCGCCTGCTCCTCCTCGCTGGTCGCGGTCCACTCGGCGGTCCGGGCACTGCGGGCCGGCGAGTGCGACCTCGCGCTGGCCGGCGGCGCGACCGTGATGGCCACGCCCGGCATCTTCCAGGAGTTCAGCCGCCAGCGCGGCCTGTCCCACTCGGCCCGCTGCAAGGCCTTCGCGGCCGACGCGGACGGCACCGCCTTCGCCGAGGGCGCGGGCCTGCTGGTGGTCGAGCGGCTCTCCGACGCCCGCCGCAACGGCCACCCGGTGCTCGCGGTGATCCGGGGCAGCGCCGTCAACCAGGACGGCCCGTCCAACGGGCTGACCGCGCCCAACCGGCAGTCCCAGGAGGACGTCATCCGGCAGGCGCTCGCCGACGGCCGGCTCTCCGCCGCCGAAGTGGACGCCGTCGAGGCGCACGGCACCGGCACCCCGCTCGGCGACCCGATCGAGGCGCGCGCCCTGCTCGCCACCTACGGGCAGGCCCGCGGCGAGGCCGACCCGCTGTGGCTGGGCTCGCTGAAGTCCAACCTGGGCCACACCCAGGCCGCGGCCGGGGTCGGCGGCATCATCAAGACGGTGATGGCGATGCGGCACGGCGTACTGCCCCGCACCCTGCACGCCGACCAGCCGACCCCGCACGTGGACTGGGAGTCCGGCGCGGTCGAGCTGCTCACCGAGGCACGGGAGTGGACGACCGTCGACGGCCGTCCGCGCCGGGCCGCGGTCTCCTCCTTCGGGTTCAGCGGCACCAACGCCCACCTGATCCTGGAACAGGCCCCGGCCGAGGAGCAGCCCGCCGAGGCGGCCGACGCACCGCGGCCGCTGCCCGAGCCGCTGCCGTGGCTGCTCTCGGCGGCCGACGAGGAGGCGCTGCGCGCCCAGGCCGAGCGGCTGCTCGCCCACCTCGACGGCCACCCCGCCGAGCGCCTCGCCGACCTGGCGTACGCCGGCTGCACCACCCGGGCGCAGCTGACCCACCGGGCGGTGGTGCTGGGCAGCGGGCTGGAGGAGGTCCGCCGGGGGCTGGCCGCGCTGGCGGGCGGCGGGCAGGCGCCGAACCTGCTGCGCGGCACGGCGGCGGCCGGCCGGGGCGCCGCGCCCGCTGGAGCGGACGTCGCCGCGCTGGCGGCGGCACATGTGTCCGGCACCGAGGTGGACTGGGCGACGCTGTTCGCCGGCACCGGCGTCCGCGCGGTCGAGCTGCCGACCTACGCCTTCCGGCGGGAGCAGTACTGGCTGGTCGACGAGCCCGCGCCCGTCGTGCAGAGCCCCGCCGCCGAGACCGTGACCGGCACCGGCGAGCTGACGCTGAGCGGCTGCACCGAGTGGCAGCCGCTTCCCGAGGAGACCGGGGTGCCGCTGCACGGCACCTGGCTGCTGGTTACCCCCGCGGGCGGTGCGACCGACGACCGGGCCGCGCAGGCCGCCGCCGGTCTGGCAGAGCACGGCGCGACGGTCGCCGCCCTCGCCCTGGAGCCCGAGGAGCCCGCCCGGGCGCTCGCCCGCCGGCTGCGCGAGGCCGCCGAGCGCAGCGGCCCGCTGGTCGGGGTGCTCTCCCTGCTCGGCCCGGCCGCCGGAGCCGCGCCGCAGGCCCACCGCAGCACCGCCCGGGCCGCCGCCGCCCTGACCCGTGCCCTCACCGAGGCCGGGGTGGACGCACCAGTCTGGTCGGTCGGCGAGCTCACCGCCCAACCGCCCGCCACGGCCTGCACCCTGTAGGCCCCTTCTCGGACCCCTGCCCGAACCGTTGCCCCCGACGGTTCGGGCAGGCCCGTCCTCCCGACTGCCTCAGATCCGCTCCAGCGGCCGGTGCGGCGCCGCCGGCAGCTCCACGGTGATGGTGTCGCCGGGCCCGACCGGCCCGCCGGCGCGGACGAGGGTGGTGGCACTGACGGGGAGGGGGATGGCGTGACCGGACCGAAGAGGGACCTCCGGCGGATCGACGCGCCGTTCGTTCCCCTGGGCCCGTCGGGTGTGACGGTCCGTGACCGTCTCAGGGGCCTCACGCCCGAGGATGAGAAGGTGCTGCGGCTGGTCGGCGGGCATCTGGGGGCTCTGGCGTCGAAGGTTCTGAAGGCGCGCTGCGCGGACGGCCTGGAGCACGGCAAGGAGACGTGGGCCGCGCGCAAACGTGACCTGACCGTGGAGTCGTCGTCGCGCTGGGCCGGGAGCGTCACGAAGGCGACGCATGACCAGTGGGCGCTGGCCCGGCGTGGGCAGGCCACGCACCTGGACTCGTTGGACGCCGGCATCCGAATGCTGAGGCACCGGCTGTCGCTGCCGGTCGGGGAGAAGGGCACCGGGCGCGCACCTGGTGGCTACCGTTCCAGGCATGAGTGGTTCGTCAAGTCCCGTCGGCTCGCGGCGCTGGAGGAACGGTACGCGGCTGTCCGGGCCGATGGTGAGGCCGGTCGCGTGCAGGTGGTGCTCGGTGGCGGGAGGTTGCTGAACGCCCGGCACAACTTGGCCGCCGCCGGTCTCACCGAAGCCGACTGGCGAAAGCGGTGGGAGAGCGCGCGGTGGGACGCGGGCGACCAGTCGGGCATCCACCACCGTTCGGGATGCACGCAGTGATCAGACCTGGGCCCAAGACCCACTCCTGATCACTTAATTGGAACGGTTGCGCAGGCCGGTGATCTCCACCTCCGCCTCGGGGCCGATCCGCAGCACCGCACCGACCCGCAGGCCGAGCAGGTCCAGCCCCTCGGTGGTGATGTTCTCGCCGAGCGCGCCGGGCGCCACGTCGTAGCCGGACTCACCGAGTTCGGTGAGCAGCTCCCGGTGGATCAGGTGGACCTGGCGCAGGTTGGGCCGGGTCGGGTCCTGCGCCACGCGAGAACGGTGCTTGACCGTCACCCCGGCGTGCACGTCGCCCTCCACGCCGAGCCCGGCGAGCAGCGTGATGCCCTCCCGGTTCGGCTTGCTGAACGAGTACTCGGCGTTGCTGCTGACTGCCACCACGGTGCCGCCCATGCGTTCCGGGTCCTCCTCGCAGATGCACGTTCGATCGGCCTCGAAGCCTACGGCCTGGCGGACGCGCCGAGCAGGGGCAGGACGACCTCGTCCAGGATCTCCGCCACCACCCGGTCGGACGGCACCGTGCCCTCGATCAGGAAGGCGTCGCGCAGCAGGTCCAGCGGCAGCGAGACCACCCGCGGGGTGAGCCGAGCCGGGTCTATCTCGCCCCGGTCGGCGGCCCGGCGCATCACCGCTGCCAGGCCGTCCACCGGCCCCTGGGCCGTGAGTCCGTTCCGGAAGAGGGTACGCAGCTCGGGGTCGCGCATGATGTCGACCAGCACCCCGTGCACGGTGTCGACCGGCAGGTCGTCGAAGCGGTGCAGCATGCCGCACAGGAAGAGCAGCAGGTCGGTGCGCAACTCGCCGGTGTCGGGCGGCTCCTGGTAGTCGGGGGCGTTGCGGCCGAGGGCGGCCACGACGAGTTCGACCCGGTTCGACCAGCGGCGGTAGAGCACCGGCTTGCTGGTGCGGGCGCGGGCGGCGACGCCGTCCATGGTGAGGCGGTCGTATCCGTGGTCGACGAGTTCGGCCCAGACGGCGTCGAGGATGGCCCGTTCCAGTTCACCGCCGCGCCGCCGCATGATCCCCGCGCCCGCCGTTCCCGCTCTGCCGCTCGTCACCGGATCCCGCCCCCGCCCTCATAGATACGTTGCGTTTCTTATCGGGGTCAGTCTACAGTCGGGGGCAGGAAACGCGCCGTATCTTACGGCCCGGCGAACAGGGGGCTTCGTCATGCCCGACACACCCGAGACCGATGTCCTGGTGGTCGGCGCCGGCCCGGTGGGCCTCGCGCTCGCCATCGGACTGGCCCGCTCCGGGATCGACTTCCGGATCATCGAGCGGGACGGGGAGTTCCGCACCGCGGGTGTCCGCGGCAAGGGCCTCAACCCGCGGACCCTGGAGGTCTTCGACGACCTCGGGGTGGTCGAGCGGATCCTCGACCGCGGGGTGCTCAACCTGAAGGTCCGCACCTACGAGGGCCCGACACTCGTCCATGAGGTCGACCCCGCGGCCGCCCTCCCCGCCACCCCGGACCGCCCGTACCGCGGGATGCTGCTGGTCGCCCAGCACCACACCGAGGCCGTGCTGCGCGAGCGCCTCGCCGAGTACGGCGTCCGGGTCGAGACCGGCACCGAGCTGACCGGTCACACCCAGGACGGGGACGGCGTGCTCGCCACCCTGCACCGGGACGGCCGAAGCGTGCGGCTGCGCGCCCGCTACCTGGTCGGCTGCGACGGCGGCCGCAGCGCCGTCCGCAAGCTGGCCGGCATCCCCTTCCTCGGCGAGACCTGGGAGGAGGAGCGCTTCATCATGGCCTCGATGGACCTCGACGGCCTCGACCCCGACCACATGCACATCTGGAACCACCCCCGGTTCGGCGCCGGCGCCATGGCGCTGGTCCCGATGCGGCAGGACGGCAAGTGGGCCGTGCACGCCGCCGTCGAACCGGACGGGCAGGGCGAGCTGCCCGCCCCCACCCTGGACACCTTCCGCCGGCTCTTCGCCGAACGGGCCGGCATACCCGGCGTCCGGATGCACGAGCCGGTCTGGTCCACCGCCTGGCGCCCCACCGTGCGGGTGGTCGAGCGCTACCGCGACGGCCGGGTCCTGCTCGCCGGGGACGCCGCGCACTGCCAGTCCGCGGCGGGCGGCCAGGGCCTCAACACCGGCGTCCAGGACGCCCACAACCTGGGCTGGAAGCTGGCCGCCGTCCTGCGCGGCGCGCCCGGGGCGCTGCTCGACAGCTACCAGGAAGAGCGGCTGCCGATCGCCCGGGCCTCGCTCGCCGCCACCTCCGCCCACCACAAGGCGGTGTTCGGCGGCGACGGCGCCGGCCTGCTGACCGAGCAGTTCCGCACCCTGGCCGTCGCCGGCGCCGACCTCACCGGGCTCACGCTCGGCTACCGGGGCGGACCGCTCGGCCGCGACCTCGACGGGACCACCGGCATCCGGGCCGGCGACCGCGCCCCGGACGCGCCCTGCGCGACCGTCGACGGCACGCCGACCCGGCTGTTCGACCTGTTCCGCGGGCCGCACTTCACCCTGCTGACCTTCGGCGACCACCCGGGGCCGGCCCGGCTGCCCGCCACGGCCGGACTGCGCCGGGCCGCCGTGCTCGACCCGGCCGGGCACGCCGCCCGCGCGTACGGGCTGAGCGGGGACGCCGTGGTGCTGGTCCGGCCGGACGGCTACGTCTCGCTCGCCGGGGCGACGGCCGACCCGGGCACGGTCCTCGGGCACCTGCGGGCCTTCGCCGTGTGACCGGTCGAGCACTCAGGCCCGCTGGGCGCCGGGCGCCGCCGAAGCCCCGACCCCGACCGCCCGCTCGTCAGCATCCGCGAGCCAGAAGAACACCGGTGAGAAGCCGAGTTCGATCACCATCAGCACCACCTGGAACCCCTGCGGCCACCCGTCCGTGACGATCGCCAGCACCCGGCCGAGGCCGCCCAGCAGGAACACCGCCGTCAGTGCCCGGACCGCCCGGGCGGGCACCGGCGCCTGCCGGGCGGCCCAGATCGACGTTCGGGGGCGTACCATCGGGCCGGAACGGGAAGCCGCCCATAGGGGTCAATTCCCTACGAAAATATGACAGTTGGATGCCTGCGCCCCGCCGGCCCGTCGACCCCGAAGGGATCCATGTCCTCCGCCGCACCGGACACCGCCACGCCGCTCCCCCCGCTCCACCGGCTCACCGTCACCCCCGCCCAGCCTCCACACCCCACCACCCTCCCGGACGGCACCCCCGCGTGGCTCGTCACCCGCTACCACGACGTCCGGCAGGTCCTCGGCGACCCCCGTCTCACCCGGGCCGACCTGCACGAGGTCGGCACCGCGGGCAGCACCGCCGACGTGGCCGCCAACCCGGCTTCCCTGTTCAACCAGGACGGCGACGCGCACCGCCGCCTGCGCGCCACCATCCAGAAGGCCTTCACCCCGCGGGCGATCGCCGGCTGGCAGCCCTGGGTCGCGGCCGCCGTCCAGCAGGCCGTGGACGCACTGGTCGCCGCCGAACCGCCCGCCGACCTGGTCTCGGCCTTCACCCGGCCGGTGCCGTTCGCGGTCACCACCCGGCTGATGGGGCTCGACGGCGACGGCCCCGACCGCCTGGACGACGAGCGGCTGCGGCGCTGGACCCTCGCCCTGCTCGCCCAGGGCGGCGAGCCGACCGAGGACCACAGCACCTCCCTCGCCGAATTCAGCGCGTTCACCCGTGAGTTGATCGGGCGTCGGCGACGAGCGCCCGGCGAGGACCTGGTCAGCCGGCTCGTCCTGGCCGCCGACCGGGACGGCGGCGTCCCCGAGGACGCGCTCGCCTTCCTCGTCCTCGGCCTCACCGCCAGCGGCAACGAGAGCGTCACCGGCGCCCTCGGCAACGCCCTGGTCTACCTCCTCGGCGAACGCCCCGACCACTGGCCCCGCCTGGCCGACCCGGCCGTCACCGAGCAGACCGTCGAACGCCTGCTGCACTTCATCCCGCTGGGCGACGACGAGGCCACCATCCGCCGCGCCACCGCCCCGATCGAGCTCGGCGGCGTCACCATCCCGGCCGGCGCCGTCGTCGCGGCCAGCCTCGGCAGTGCCAACCGCGACCCCGCCGTCTACCCCGACGGCCTGGACGCCGGCCTCGACCGCCCCCTCGCCGCCCCCACCCTCGCCTTCAGCTCCGGCCCCCACTACTGCATCGGCGCCTGGCGGGTCCGGCTCGAAATGCGCGAGTCCCTCCGCCGCCTGGCCGCCGCCCTGCCCGGCCTGCGCCTGACCACCCCGGTCGACCGCCTCCCCTGGCAACTCGGCACCACCACCCGCAGCCCGGCCGCCGTTCCCGTCTCCTGGTGATCCCCGGGAGCGGCGTCAGCCGTCCAACAGGGCTTGTTCCCAAAGGTCCTGACGCTGCTCGATGTAGTCGGCGTCGCCGCGCCAGACCTCGCCGTGGCCTTCCGCCCACAGCCGCGCCCAGGGCTGGACGCCCCGTCCGGCCTCGTCGCGCAGGAAGTCGTACATGGAGCGGGTGCGCCGCCCCAACAGCGGGACCAGGTGGCGCCGTTCCGCCTCGTCCAGCCCGTAGGCGTCGGCGAAGACCCGCACCCGCTGCCCGGCGTCGGCGCGCTGCCAGGCCGGATCCGCCGACAGCGGGACGAAGCCGTGCAGGGCGTAGGCCACGTCCCACAGCCGGGAGCCCGGTGCGGCGGCGTCCCAGTCGATGAAGGCGAAGCCGCCCCCGCCGCCGGCCACGAGGTTCCACGGGGCCAGGTCGTGGTGGGCGATGATCTCGTGCTCGTCCGCCGGGATGAGCACCTGCCAGCGGGCGTCCGGCGGGGGCGTGAAGTCCCGTACGGCGTCGTGGAACTCCCGGATCAGCCGGGCCACCCGGGCCAGCCGCTCCGCCGGCTCCACCAGCGCGAAGCGGTCCGGCCAGACCACCTCGCCCGACAGGTAGCTGAGCACCTCGCGCCCCCGCTCGTCCAGACCGAGGGGCCGGGGAGCACCTCGGAACCCCACCCCGTGCAGGTGCGCGAGCAGGGCGTGCACCGCGGGTGTCCACGGCCCGGCCGGGCGGCGCACGGTGTCCCCGACCCGGACGACACCGGCACTGACGTTCCCGCCCGTCAGCGGCTGCTCCTCGTCATGATCCATCGCGCCAGTCTGCCAGGCGGGTCGGCCGCCGATCACTGGAACACGGGGCCTACGGGCTCCTCCCGCTACGCCCACAGCCCCTCGCCCAGCACCCCGCCCTCCCGCACCCCCGGCAGCACGTACGCCACCGCCGAAGCCGTGTGCACCAGGAAGGAGTTGAGCGCGTCCTTGGCCGCCAGCCGCTCCTGCACCCGGTTGAACTGGGCCGGATCGCGGACGAAGGCGCAGAACAGCAGGCCGCGGTCGTCCGGCGCGTCGTCGTAGCTGTAGCCGCGCCGCAGCATCCGGGCGCCGGCGTCCAGGCGTGGGCTGCTGAGGCGGACGTGCGCGGTGCTGGGGATGACGTAGGAGCCGTCGGGGTTCTTGGCGTAGATGTCCGGGTCGTCGTGCTCGGCCGTACCGGTGAGCGGGGTGCCGTCGGTGAGTCGGCGGCCCATGGCCAGATCGCGACGGTCCCCGGGGAGGGCGGCGAACGCCGCGGTGTCCATCCGGATCCGGCGGTAGACCAGCACCGTGCCGTGCTCGTGCGGCCCGGGCGGGCCCCAGACCCACTGCCGGGCGGCCGTCTCGTCCGGGTTGGCCGTGCCGTCCTTGAAGCCGAAGAGGTTGCGCGGGGTGGTGCCGGGGGCGGTCCGGGCCAGGAAGCCGGACTGGGTCCAGCGGACGCCCGCCCCCGCCGACTTCCCCGCCGCGCCGACGAGTTCGGCGACCACCGTGAGCGGCCAGCGGTCGGCGGCGCACAGCTGCACCACCAGGTCCCCGCCGCCGCGCGCCGGGTCGAGCCGGTCGCCCGGGAAGGCGGGGACGTCCGCCAGCGCGGGCGGCACGTTCAGCCCCAGCCTCGCCGCCAGCCCCGGCCCGACCCCCACCAGGCTGCTGAGCTGCGCCGGTTCCCCGCCCCGCAGCCGCGGGTCGCTCGACGTCCCGCCCGCCGCCTCGGCGAGCACCCGGGTCAACTCTCCCAGCAGGGAGCGCAGGGCGCCGCGCCCGTCCGAGGTGGCGGCGGGCGCCAGGTCGAGGGCCAGCAGCACGGTGGCCGGCTGCTGCGGGGCCGTCACCCCGGCCTGCCGCTCCCCGTGGAACGGGACGGGGACGGGGACGGGCGCGGACGGCGGCGGGGGCGAGGGCGAGGCGGCGGGCCGGCCGCGCCCCAGCACGACGGCCCCGGCACCGACCCCGGCGGCCAACACCGCACCGCCGCCCGCGATCAGCGCCCTCCGATCCACACCGCTTCTGACGGTTCCCGGTTCTTTCTGCGCCTTTCCGGTTTCGGCATGCATGACCGACATTGGAGACGATAGAACACCCTTTATGCAACTTTTGACTATCCGTCAACTTCCCCCTGACTCGTCACCTGTCCGTGGACGGAGCTCACTCCGAGGCCTCCCCGCACTCTTCATCGCCACCGCCCTCGCCCTCTCCGGCTGCTCCTCCGCCACCGGTTCCTCCGCCGACGCCCACCACCCGGACGGCACGGTGGTGCGGGTCCCACAGGACTTCCCGACCATCCAGAAGGCCGTGGACGTCGCCCGCGAGGGCGACACCGTGCTGGTCTCCCCCGGCACGTACCAGGAGAGCGTGCGGATCGCCAAGCCCCGCGTCGTGCTGCGCGGCACCGACCGCAACACCGTGGTCCTGGACGGCGGCGTGCGGCTGGTCAACGGCGTCACCGTGACCGGCCCCGGCTCGGTGGTCGAGAACCTCACCGTGCACGGCTTCCTCGCCAACGGCGTGCTGTTCACCGGCGTCACCGACGAGAAGCTGCAGCAGCGCGGCGCCGGCGGCTCCGCCTACAACCCCCTGGACACCACCCGGTTCCCCGCCGTCCAGGGCTTCCGCGCGACCCGCGTGACCGCCTACAACAACGGCCTTTACGGCATCTACGCCTTCGACGCCCGGGCGGGGGTCATCGAGGACTCCTACGCCTCCGGCGGGGCCGACTCCGGCATCTACGTCGGCCAGTGCAAGCCCTGCGACACCCTGGTGCGCGGCAACACCGTCGAACGCAACGCCGTCGGCATCGAGCTCACCAACTCCTCGGACGGGCTGTACGTCCTCGGCAACCGCGTGGTCGGCAACCGGGTCGGCGTCACCGTCAACTCCAACGACCTGGAGGCCCTCGCCCCCCAGCACGGCGCCGTGATCGCCGGGAACGCCGTCGCCGACAACAACGCCGCCGACACCCCTGAACAGGCCGACGGCGGATTCGGCATCGGCATCGGGATCGGCGGCGGCACGGCGAACAAGGTCGAACGCAACCTGGTCAGGGGCAACCGCGCGGCCGGCGTCATCATCACCGACCCACCCGGCCACCCGGCCGCCGGCAACCAGGTCCAGGGCAACCGCGCCGAGGGCAACGGCGCCGACCTCGTCCTCGCCTCCACCGACCCCGGCAACTGCTTCACCGGCAACCAGCCCGCCACCCAGAGCCCGATGGACCTCGAAACCCAGGCCGCCTGCGGCACCCAGGGGCGCGCCCCGCTCGCCGCCGGCCGTGCCGCCCCGGTCCAGGCGCCGCCCGGCCTCCCCTTCAACCAGGTCCCGCCCCCGTCCGAGCAGCCGTCCCTGCCCGACCCGGACGCCCCCGGCCGCCCGGCCGTCGACCTGCCGGGAGCGGTCGACCCGGACGCCTACCCGCTCCCGGCGAGCGCCGACGCGCTACGGAACCGATCATCGTGCCGGTGCCGTGCGCCTCCACGTAGCCGATCTGCGTCGGACGGACGCC
>NZ_JBSFJV010000151.1:0-12047 GCF_053598235.1 Kitasatospora sp. NPDC001159 | reverse complement strand
GCCTGCTGCACCGCGCCCACTGCCCGGTCGTCACCGTGCCCGCCTCGCAACGTTGATCCAGTCCACGTTGATCCAGCCGACGCCGGTAGCGCAGCACCTGCCGGATCAGGAAGGCCGCGACCAGCAGCCCGAGACCGATCGCGAACCAGAACTGGTAGCGGATCGCCGTCTGGTAGACCGCGCCGATGTTGGCCCCGGCGACATAGCCGAAGGTGCCCCACGCGCCGGTCCACAGCACGGCGCCGATCAGGTTGAAGACGGAGAAGCGGCGCCAGGGCATCTCGGTGGTCCCGGCGATGATGCCGTTGTACTGGCGCAGCCCGTCCACGAAGCGGGCGACCGTGACCACCTTGCCGCCGTGCCGGGCGAAGAAGCCGTCCGCGCGTTCCATCCGGGCCGGGGTGAGCAGCACGTACCGGCCCCAGCGATGGACGAAGGCACGCCCGCCGGTGTCGCCGATCAGGTAGCCCAGACTGTTGCCGAGCGTGGCGGCGCCGGCCGCGATCAGCAGCACGGCGGCGAAGTCCAGGTGCCCGGCGCCGGCGTACACCGAGGCGAGCACCAGGATGGTCTGCCCGGGTACCGGGATGCCGCAGTTGTCCAGCAGCACGAGCAGCGCCACCGCGAGGTACCCGTAGTGGTCCAGCAGTGGCGCGAGCCCGGCTAGCGCCCCGGGTAGCGGGGGCGAGGGGGTGGACACCGTTCCTCACCACCTCGCCCCGGTGGTCGGGCACGGGGTGGTGGGGGAGTCGGTCAGCGTTCCGCCAGACGCGGTTCGATGTTGCAGTCGGGGCCGGGGTAGATCAGGCCCTCGTGGCCGTCCTCGAAGCGGACGACGTACGGGGGCTCGCCGTTGGTGCCGCGCACCTCGATGATCTCGCCCTTCTGATCCACCATGCCCACCGACCTGCTGTGGATGTGGAGCTGGTCACCTACCGCTGCGTGCATGGTCGTGCTCCTCGGGTCGTGGAGGCCGCCTCGGCAGCCGTTCCGCTATCCACTGTGCTGCGGGCGCGCCGTGCTCGCAACGGCTCGGGGCGAACGGGACGCGCCGGGCCCGTGGGCCCTGCGTCAGAGGCGGGACGGCTGTTGCGCAAGGTAACCGCGCACCAGCCGCTTGCACTCGGCGATCAGCGCCGGATCGCCGTCCGGGTCACCCCGGAAGGCCAGCTTGAGCACCGCGTCGGCCGCCTCCAGGGCGACCCGCAGGGTGAGTGTGGTGGCCGCCGGGTCACCCGCCGCGAACAGTTCGCCGCCCAGGGCCTGCAGCCGCAGGGCGACGGCGGTGTTGTTGTCCACGCCCGCGTCCAGCAGGTGCTGCTCGTCCCGGACCCCGGTGGGCACCCCCGTCCCCGCCAGTCCGAAGTCCACCTGGCCGAAGCCGGGCACCGAGCGCTTCATCGCCACGAACTCCTCCACCGCGAGGTCGGTGAAGCCGGCCGGGCCCACCGGGGCGGACTCGGCCAGCCGGGCGTCCAGGCGCTGGAGGTACCGGTCCAGGTTGCGGGTGGCGAGCGCGGCCAGCAGGTCCTCCTTGCCGGCGAAGAACTGGTAAAGGGTGCCGATCGGCACCTGGGCGCGCTGGGCGACCTCCTTGGTGGTGAGCGCGGTCGCCCCGACCTCGTCCAGCAGCCCGGCGCAGGCGTCCAGGATGCGGCCGTACCGCTCCTGGCTGCGCTGCTGGACCGGCCGGCGGCGGGTCGTTCCGGGGCTGTGGTGACTCCGCGTGTCCGAGCTCATGTGGCAACTCTGCCGCATCCGCTGTTCCGACGGCGAATCACCGGGACTCGGCACGACCGGAGTTTCCCGTGGGGGAGGAATCGACTGGTGGCCGGAGCTGAACGGCACGGTGGCGGGAAGGTGTCCACGGGTTGGCTTTGGTCTTGTCGTGGACGCGAAGGCCGGTTCATACTCCTGAGGCGGATCACCTTGCGTGATCAAGGCATCCCTCTTCGTGGCGCCCGTGGATTCCGGTGGCCGCGAATCCCAGCTATCCGTGGCGACGACGGGCGACACCGCCGCCACCTGAGGTCTGGATGAACCCGTGTGCCTCTTGGCTCAGCACCTCCCCTCGCACGTCCCGTCCCTGCGCGTCCCGTCGAACGGAAGGAGGGGGTCGGTTCGGTGACCTTGCACTCCGCCGGGCGTGAGGCCCTCGACACCGAGCACCGCCGCCAGTTCCTGGAGTCCGGCTACCTGGTCCTGCCCGGACTGCTGCCCGAGGCACTGCGCGAACGCCTCGTCCCCGAAGTGGACCGCTGGGTGGACGAGGGCCTGCGGGCCCGCTCGATCCAGGCCTGCACCGACCCCGACCGGCACGGGCCGCCCCCGCTGCTGGAACTGGAGCTCCCCGCCCACGGACAGCTGCTCGCCCACCCGCCGCTGCTGCGGGCGCTGACCAGACTGATCGGGCCCTCCTTCGTCTTCCACCACCTGCACAGCGACCGCCAGGCCCCGGGCATCCCCGGAAAGCCCTGGCACCACGACTGCGAGTCCAACGACGGCTCCGATCCGTCGCTGCTGATGGTCCACGCGCTGCACTACCTCGGTGGCCTGGACGGGAAGGTCGGCAGCCTGGCCGTGCTGCCCGGCTCGCACCGCAGCACCGTCGGCAAGACCGCCTACGCCCACCACGGCACCGCGGAACTGCCCGGCGAGGTGGTCATCGACCGGCTGCCGCCCGGCTCCACCGTCCTGCTCAACTCGGCGCTGTTCCACACCCGCAGACCGGCACCGGACGGGCCGGGCAGAGCCCGGTACTTCATCGACGCCTCCTACTGCCAGGTGGGAGCGCGCTGGCGCCCGGTGAAGCCCTACTGGCGGCAGATGCTCGCCCGGGCCCGCGAACTGGACCTGGCCGACGGTCAGTGGCCCGAGCTGTTCGCGGAACACCACTTCACCGAGTACACCGGAACCCTCTGAGGAGCACTGCCGTGGAGATCGTCACCGCCGTCGCCTACCCCGAGGTCCACGACGCCTACCTGCGGGACCACCCGGTGGATCGGGCCCACGAGGCGAACAGCAACCTGTACGGCGAGGAGAACATCGAACGCGCCGACCGGATCCCCGGCGGCTGGTGGCGGGTCCGGCTGAGCCGGGCCGACATCCTCGGCGTCCTCCTGCCCTGGCACCTCAGCGAGGGCGGCGAGCTCGAACTCGTCCCGCGGACCGGGCTGACCGTGGCCCAGGCGACCGAACGCGTCCGCTCCGGCGCAGCCGCCTGGGCGGCGGCCAACCCGGTCTGCGTGGCCAAGCTACGGCTGCTGCGCTGGGCGCCGTTCACGCCGCTCTTCCTCAGCACCGGGCCGGTCGACCACTCCGACTACGCGGACCTGCTGGTCCGGGAGGGACTGATCCACATCGACGGCCTGCACCGCATGCTGGCGTGGGAGCTGGCCGGGCGTCTGCCCGAACGGGCCGGGCTGGACGGGTACCTGGTGGGCGACCCCGGGGTGCTCGCCCGGCCGGTGGGAACGGCACGGACGGGGGACGAGACGGCGTGACCTCCGCGACGCAGCACCTCCGGTCAGCGTCCGCCACCGCGTCGCTGACCGCGCTCCTGTCGCACCTCGCCCGGTCCCACCCGGACCGGCCCGCCCTCACCGACGGCGTCCGCGTCTACGACTACCGCACGCTCGACACCGTCGCCGGGCGGATCGCCACCCGGCTGGCATCCGGCGGCACCGGCCGGGGCGACCGGGTCGCCCTGCTCGGGCCCCGGGACGCCCGGATGCTGGTGCTGCTGCACGGAGTGCTGCGCTCCGGCGCGGCGGCCGTGCTGGCCGACCCGGACTGGTCGGCGGGCGACCTCGCCCGGCGGCTCGCCGCCGTTCGGGTCGGGCGGGTGCTCGCCACCGAGGGCGGGCTCGGCGGGGAGATGGTGGACGTCGAGGCGGCCGGCCCCTCGGGGCGGGGTGGGGAGGCGGCCGGTTCTTCACAGCGTGGTGGGGAGGTGGGCGGCGAGGACCTCGCCTACCTGTCCTTCACCTCGGGGTCCAGCGGCGAGCCCAAGGCGGTGGCGGTCACCCACGCCAACGCCGTGCACTACGCGTTGTCGCTGGCCGCGCGGCTCGACCTGACCTCGGCGGACGCGCCCCGACTGGCGCACGTCACGACGCTGGCCGCCGACCTCGGGCACACCGCCTGGCTGCTCGCCCTGGCCGCCGGGGGTTCGGTACACGTCGTCCCGGACCGGGAGGTGCGCGACCCGGAGGCCTTCTGGGCCTCGCTGCGCCGGGCCGGGGTCGACACGCTGAAGACCACCCCCTCGCATCTGACCGCCCTGCTGGAGGGCCGCCCGGCCGACACCGCGCCGCTGCGCACCCTGCTGCTGGGCGGCGAGGCGCTGCCGCGTCCGCTGGCGGCCGCGCTGCTGGACGGCGGGGTCACCGAGCGGCTGGTCAACCACTACGGGCCGACGGAGACCACGGTCGGGGCGACCTGCTTCCTCGCCACCACCGCACGTGAGCTGCCCGTCGGGGAGCCGACCGTCCCGATCGGCAGCGGCATCGGGGAGGCGCTGATCGCGGTGGTGGACGGGGAGGGACGGGCCGCGACGGAGGGCGAGCTGTTGATCGGTGGGCGGGGCGTCAGCGCCGGGTACTTCGGGCGGCCGGACGAGACCGCGCGCAGCTTCGTCCGGCGCGGCGGGCACCTGATGTACCGCACCGGTGACCTGTGCCGTCGACGGGCGGACGGCCACCTGGTCTTCCTCGGACGGGCGGACCGGCAGGTGAAGGTCCGGGGCTACCGGGTCGACCTCGCCGAGGTCGAGCGGGCCATGGGCGGCTACCCCGGCGTCGCGGGCTCGGCGGCGCTGCTGCGCGAGACCGCGCTGGGAAGCCAACTGCTGGGTGCGGTCCGGCTGTTGGACGGCTCGGGTGTCGACGGCCTCGGCGCGTACCTCCGTGACCGGCTGCCCGGCTACTCGGTGCCGCAGCCGATCCTGGTGCTGCCGGAGTTCCCGGTCGGGCCGAACGGCAAGCTGGACCGGCGGCGGCTGGGCGAGCTGGTGTCCGAACTGGTCGAGGCTCGCGCGGAGTCGTCGGACACTGCCGGGGACGGCCTGGCCGGGGAGATCGCCCGGTTCTGGGCCGGCGCGCTCGGACTGTCCGGCGTCGGACCGCAGGCGGACGTGCTCGGCCTCGGCGGGGACTCCATCCTCGCCATGCGCACCATCGCCTTCCTTCGGCGCTCCGGACTGCGGGTCGCCTACGAGGACTTCTACCGGCACCCGACGGCGGCCGGGCTGGCTTCGGTGGCCGAGCCGGTGGTGCCCGCCGTTCCGGTACCGCGTCGTGGCGACAGCGTCGGCCAACTCGCCCCCGCCCAGCGCTGGTTGTTCCGTCAGCGGTCCGTCGAGGAGCTGCGGCACTGGAACCAGTCCGTGCTGCTGCGCTGCCGCACCGCGGTCGACCCGGCCGCGCTCTCGGCGGCGGTCGGGGCCGTGCTGGAACGCCACCCGGCACTGCGCCGCCCCGTCTCGCCGGAAGGGTACGGCGAACCCAGGGCGGTGGCCGACCTCGACCCGGTCTCCCACTCCCGCATCCCGCGCGCGGCGGGCGCGATCGCCGATACCGTCGCCGGCGTCTGCACCGAACTCCACCGCAGCCTCGACCCGCTGGCCGGACGGCTGCTGCGCGCCCACCTGTTCACCGGGCCGCCCGGCACCGACGACCGGCTGGCGCTGATCGCCCACCACCTGGTGGTGGACGGGCTGTCCTGGCGGATCCTGCTGGACGACCTCGCCCACGCCTACCGTGCGGTGCTCGACCGGACTGCGTTCGATCGACAGCCGGCCGACCTGCCGCCCACGCCCGACTTCTACCAGTGGGCGGCAGCCGCCCCGCCGGCACCTGTGCCGGAAGCTTCCGAGCCCGCCCCGCCTGCCCAACCGGCCGCGCTCAGCTGGGCCCTGGACGAGGAACCCACCGCCCGGCTGATCGCACGGCACGGCGGCGGGGCCGGGCTGGAAGCCGTCCTGCTCGCCGCCTTCACCAGGGCCGTCGCGGAGTGGCGGGGCGAGCCCCGGCTCGCCGTGGAGGTGGAGACCCACGGCCGGGACACCGCCGGTGACCCGGGTGAATTCCTGGATACCGTCGGCTGGTTCACCGCCGTCAAACACGTCGAGCTGGAACCGGCGGCGGGCGCGCAGGCCGTGGCGCAGTGGCTGCGCGAGGCGCCCGTCCGGCCGATGGACACGTCCGGCGAGCGCCCGACCGTCGGGTTCAACTTCCTCGGCACCTTCCGGCTGCCCGAGGAACCCGCGCTGGACTGGACCGTCGCCGACGAGCAGGCGGGCGTGGCCCGTTGCGCCGGGGGCGACCCGATCTACCAGCTTCGGCTCACCGTCAGGGTGGTGGAGCAGCGCCTGGTCGCCGACCTGGTGTACGGGTGGCCCGGTGTGGCGCACCCCGCCGCCGAGCGCATCGTTGCCCGGTTCGCCCAGGCGCTCGCCGGACCTTCGACGGAGCGGCCCGTGCGGGCGCCGCTGTCCACCTCCGGGCAGCTGCTGCACGCGCGGGTGCCGCGCACCGCCCGGGTGAGCGTCCGGGAGCCGGCCAGGGTGCTGCTCACCGGCGCCACCGGCTACCTCGGCCGCCACCTGCTGGACGCCTTCCTGCGGCGCGGAGCCGAGGTCACCTGCCTGGTCCGGGCCGCCGACGAGGCGGAGGCCTTACGGCGCCTGGCCGTCGGCCGGGCCCGGGCCGTCGCCGGGGACATCGGCCGGGACGGCCTCGGCCTCTCCCCGGCCGGGCTGGAACACGCCCGGACCGCCCGGATCGTGGTGCACGCGGCGGCGGACGTCCGACTGGTCGCCTCGCCCGACGAGCTGGAGCGCACCAACCACACGGCGGTGCGCCGGCTGCTCGGCTGGATCGAGGAGCACACCCCGGCCGCCGCGGTCCACCACGTCTCCACCCTCGCCGTCGCCGGCGGGGTGGACGGCCCGTCGCGCCGCTTCAGCGAGGCGGACCTGTGGATCGGCCAGCACTTCCGCACCCCGTACGAGCGCACCAAGTACCGGGCCGAGCAGGCTGTTCGGGCCTGGGCGGCCACCGGCCACGCCGCCTACCTGTACCGCAGCGGCCACATCGCGGCGCACAGCCGGACCGGGGCGTTCCAGGCCAACATCGGCGACAACCGGATCTACCAGCTCATCCGCGGCTACCTGTTGGCGGGCGTCGCCCCCAGTCGACCGGACACCGCCTTCGCGTTCTCGCACGTGGACACGGTGGCCGCCGGGATCGCCGCGATCGCGCTGGACCCGTACGCCGCACCCGGCGCGTACCACGTCGAGAACCCACACCTGACACCGCACGATGAACTCGTCGGCCGGCTCGCCGAGTTCGGCTACCCCGTCCGAATCACCGACGACGGGACCTTCGCGGCCGCCATCGCGCGGGCCGAGCACCGGCACCCGACAGCCGCCCGACTGGCCGCTGCCTGGGCGCAGCAGGAGGAGCGCAACGTCCGGGTGGACGGCGCCTACACCACCTCCGTGCTCGACCGGCTGGGCGTCCGTTTCACCGCGCCGACACCGCAGTGGTGGTCGGCCGCGCTCACCTGGGCCGCCGAGGCCGGCTACCTACCGCCCCGCTGACCCCATCCCCTCCGGAAGAAGGCAGACTCCGTTGTCCCAGCTCTCCCCGGTGCTCAAGCAGGCCACCCCGGTCGTCGCCGTCCGCGGCGAAGGCCTCCACCTCTACGACGCCGACGGCCGGCGCTACCTCGACTTCACCTCCGGCGTGGGGGTGACCAGTACCGGCCACTGCCACCCGCGGGTGGTCGAGGCCGTCCGCGAGCAGGCCGGCCGACTGATCCACGGCCAGTACACCACCGTCCTGCACGACCAACTGCTCACCCTCACCGAGCGGTTGGGCGACGTTCTGCCGCCCGGCCTGGACTCGCTGTGCTACGCCACCGCCGGGACGGAGGCCGTGGAGGCGGCGCTGCGGCTGGCCCGGCACGCCACCGGGCGGCAGAACGTGATCGTCTTCGAGGGCTCCTTCCACGGCCGCACCATGGGCGCGGCCTCGCTCACCACCGCCGGGACCCGCTTCCGGGCAGGCATCGGACCGCTGGTGCCCGGGGTCGCGGTGGCGCCCTTCCCGGCCGCCTTCCGGCTGCGACTCTCGCTGGGGCTGTCGGAAGAGGAGGCCGTGGCGCACGCCCTGCGCGGGCTGGACGAGGTGCTGGCCACCGTCTCGGCGCCCGCCGAGACGGCAGCCATGTTCGTCGAGCCGGTGCTCGGCGAGGGCGGCTACGTCCCCGCCCCGGCCGGATTCCTGGCCGGACTGCGCGAGCGGGCCGACCGGCACGGCGTCCTGCTGGTGGTGGACGAGGTGCAGAGCGGCTTCGGCCGCACCGGCCGGTTCTGGGCCCACCAGTACGAGGACGGGGTGGCGCCCGATGTGCTGATCACCGCCAAGGGCCTGGCCAGCGGCTTCCCGCTGTCCGCGATCGCCGCGCCGACCGAGCTGATGCGGCGCGCCTGGCCCGGCTCGCAGGGCGGCACCTACGGCGGGAACCCGGTGGCCTGCGCCGCCGCCCTGGCCACCCTGGACGTGCTGCGCGAGGAACGGCTGGTCGAGAACGCGGCCGAGCAGGGCGTGCGGCTGCTGGACGGCCTGCGGACGGTCGCCGCCGAGGCGCCCGGCATCGCCGACGTGCGCGGCCTCGGGCTGATGGCGGCCAGCGAGTTCTGCCGCCCGGACGGCACGCCGGACCCGGACACCGCCCGGCGGGTCCAGCAGGCCGCGGCGGACCTCGGTCTGCTGCTCCTGCTCTGCGGGATCCACCTCAACGTGGTCCGGATGATCCCCGCGCTGGTCGTCACGGCCGGGCAGATCGACGAGGCGCTGGCGCTCTGGTCCAAGGCCGTCGCGGCCGGGGCCCGGTAGGAGGAGGCATCATGAGTGAGCACGCGGTGGCCGAGATCGGCTGGAGCAGCCTGGAGTTGGAGGCCCGGCGGGAGCTGTGGTCGCTGCCGCTGGACGACGAGGAGCGGCGGCTGCTCTGGGCCGACGCGCGGGCCGAGCGCTGGGGTGCGGCCGAGCCGGTGCGCCAGCGGCTGCGCGGCTTCGTCCGGGACGGCCTCGCCTCGGTCGGCCTCGCCCACGTCGGCCGACTGGTCGACCCGGCGCAGCCGGAACAGGAGATCATCGAGGCGATCTCCTTCCTGCTGCGGGACTTCGGCCGGATCGTGCCGCAGAACGGGCGCGGCGACCTCACCTCGGTGCTGCGCGACCAGGACGGCGACGGCAACACCGAACTCGGCTTCCACTGCGACACCTGTGACCTGCTCGTCCTACTGTGCATCCAACCCGCCTACCACGGGGGAGGACTGACCAAGCTGGCGAGCGCCCGGCACGTCCACGACCTGATCGGGCAGGAACGACCGGACGCGCTGGCCACCCTCGGCGAGGACTGGACCTTCGACCGGACCGGCCGGGCGGGCCCGCAGGTCGTGGTCACCCCGATCCTGTACCGGCAGAAGGACGGGACCATCGGCTGCTACTACCAGACCCGAACCGTCCGTTCCTCCCCCGACCGGGGCGGGCCCGAGTTGACCGACCGTCAGTGGGAGGCCCTGGGCGTGCTGGACGAGGTGCTGTACCGGCCGGAGATCGCCTTCGGGCTGCCGATGGCCGCCGGCGACCTGCTGATCATCCGCAACAGCCGAGTGCTGCACGGGCGTTCACCGTACGTGGACGAACCCGGTCGGCACGCCCGGCGGATGCTGCGGATTTGGCTGAACGAGGGGGAGACATGGACAGCCTGAACGGAAGGATCGCCCTGGTCACCGGCGGCGGCAGCGGGCTCGGCCGGGCCTCCTCGCTGGCCCTGCTGGAGGCGGGCTGGACGGTGGTGCTCGCCGGACGCCGCAAGGACGCCCTGGAGGAGACCGCAGCGCTCGCGGACGTCGACCCGGCGCGGGTGCTGACCGTCCCGACCGACATCCGCAGCCCCGAGGAGGTCGCCCGGCTCTTCGACGCCGTCCGCGACCGGTACGGCCGCCTCGACCTGCTCTTCAACAACGCGGGCGCGGCCGCCCCGCGCAGGCCGATCGTCGAGACCCCGTTCGAGGACTGGAACCGGGTGCTGGACACCATCGCCACCGGCAGCTTCCTGTGCGCCCGGGAGGCCTTCCGGCTGATGAGCACCCAGTCCCCGCAGGGTGGCCGGATCATCAACAACGGCGCGCCCTCGGCGTACGTGCCGCGCCCCAACTCCCTGGCGTACACGGCCGCCAAGCACGCCGTCCTCGGCCTCACCAAGGTGCTCGCCCTGGACGGCCGTCCGTACGGCATCTCCTGCGGGCAGATCGACGTCGGCAACGTCACCCCGCTGGACGGCGGCCCGCAGCCCGCCGCGATGCAGGCCGACGGGACGATGGCGGTGGAGGCGACCATCCCGGTGGACCGCTTCACCGAGGCCCTGCTGCTGATGGCCTCGCAGCCGCCGGACACCACCATCCAGTCCCTGGTGGTGCTGCCGAGCACCATGCCGTTCGTCGGGCGGGGGTGAGCCGTGCTGGTCAGCGCCCGTTCCTTCGCGGAGTACCGGGCGATGTTCGCGCTCACCGACCGGGACTTGGAGCAGCGCATCCTGGACTGCCCGGGTGGCGCGGCGAGCTTCGTGGCCGAAGCCGGGCAGCGCGGCATCGACGCGGTGGCGGTGGACCGTGAATACGCCTCGCACCGCGAGGAGCTGGGGCTGCTGGTCGAGCGGGAGACCCTCTTCAAGCGCGGGCAGCTGATGCGGGAGGCCGCGGACTTCGTCTGGTCCTGGTACGGCGACCCGGCCGGCCTGCTCCGGGAACGGATCGGCAGCGCCCGGCTGTTCCGGTCCGACATCACCGCCCGGCCGGAGCACTACCTGGCCGGGTCGCTGCCGCAGCTCCCCTTCGTCGACAGCTCCTTCGACCTGGTGCTCAGCTCGCACCTGCTGTTCTCCTACGGCAACCGGCTCGGCGGGGACTTCCACCGGGCGGCGCTGCTGGAACTCGCCCGGGTGGCGCGGCGGGAGGTCCGGATCTTCCCGGTCGTGGTGTACGACACCGGGGAACGGTACGACGGGCTGGAGCGGCTGCGGGAGGACCTGGCCGGGGTCGGGATCGGGAGCCGGGTGGAGCGGGTGGCGTACGAATTCCAGCCCGGGGGTGACGAGATGCTGGTGCTCTCCTGCGCCGGATATCGGGCGCGGGCCTCGTCGGAACCCCGGGTTGCGGCCTTCGATCCGGTGCGGTGGCGACACCGGGAGGGGGTATCCAGGACAATCGCTTGATCAACTGAGCTGTCGCCGGGTCATGGCTGCAACCTGAACACGCATCAGCACCATGACCAGGCGCAGCACGGGCAGCACGGCCGCTCCCCGAGGCGGGGAGTGTGGCCGAGGGGATGCGATCACGTGTCATGTCCGGGGGCGTGAGGAGCCCGACGAGGACGTGGCCGCGCTGGCGTCGCTGGGCTGCACCAACCGGGAGATCGCGAGGAAGCTCTTCATCACCGTCAGCACCGTGGAGCAGCACCTGACCCGGGTGTACCGCAAGCTGAAGGTCGGCCGCCGCGCCGACCTCCCCGCCGACCTCCAGGTGCCGCTGCCGGAGACGGCCGTCGCACAGTCCGCGCGCATGCTCGTGGTCGCCTACCGGCGCAAGGCCGGCCTGAACAGCCGGCGGGCGGCCGAGGTCGGGTGACGCGTCAGTAAGCCCGCTGGAGCTGTTCGCGGTGGCCGTCGGCCATCACCCGGAACAGGTCGCTGACCCGGGCGTTGAGCTTGGCGAGGGTGGCGGGGTCGGGCGGGGTGTCGTTCTCCAGCGAGCGCCGCAGCACGTATGCCAGGAGGTCGGCGCGCGCCTCCAGCGGCAGCCCGTCGTCCTCGCCGAGCTCGTGCGCCGTGTAGAAGCCGCGGCTGACGTTGGCCAGGACGTGGACGGCCTCGGCCGGCGACAGTTCGGGGCGCAGGATGCCCTCGTCGGCCAGCATCTGCAGGTAGTCGGGGTTCTCGGCGAGGTCCTGCTGGGCGGCGCGGACGCTCTCGTC
>NZ_JBSFJV010000150.1:0-12204 GCF_053598235.1 Kitasatospora sp. NPDC001159 | reverse complement strand
GATTGGTGCTGGTCATCAGGGGTGGAACTCCTACTCGGGCCCTCTCAGGCTAACCCGACAAAGCGGGATGTCTCACCCAAGGCTGACAGAGAGGGAGTCGGCATCGCCGAGCTTGGGCTCGATGCCGATCCCGGGCCGCCACGGAGCCAGATGCGGCGATTCCTCCAGCAGGTCGTCGGTCATTCACATGGAGTGCGGTGGCGAGGGAGTCCAGGTCATTGATGCCAAGGGCTCGCTGGCGGGCATGACATGAAGCGAGGGAGTAAAGAGATCGGTTGTGACGCCTCATCTAGGCTCATCTAGGCTGGCGCAGTGACTGATGAGCAGGAGCGGGTGCAGCCGTCGGGAGTGTGGGCCACCGCGGTGGGGGTGGCCAGGGTGCGGGCGCTGGAGACCGAGCGGGAGGACGCGCTGTTCCGCGACCCACTGGCACAGGCCTTCGCCACCGCCGGCGGCCTGTGGCCCTCCTCGCCGCCGCCCGATGACGAGGCCGCGCGACGCCGCCGGCTGGCCGTGTCGTTCTCCATCGTCATCAGGACGAAGTTCCTCGACGACCTGTTGCAGCAGGCCTCCGCGTCCGGGGTCCGGCAGGTCGTGCTGCTCGGCGCCGGCATGGACAGCCGGGCCTTTCGGATGGACTGGCCCGAGGGCACCCGGCTGTTCGAGGTGGACACCGCCGCGCCACTGGACTTCAAGGCTTCGGTGCTGCGCCAGGAGCGGGCCGTCGCACGCTGCGAGCGGATCACCGTCGCGGTGGATCTGCGTGAGGACTGGCCAGGCGCGCTGGCTGCCGCAGGGCACGACCCGGCGGTGCCGACCGTGTGGATCGCCGAAGGATTGCTGATCTATTTGCCTGAGGACGCGGTGGAGCTGCTGCTGGCCCGGATCAGCGCGCAGTCGGCGGCAGGCAGTCGGATGGGGCTGACGTTGGGCTCGCGCGGCGTGATCGAGTGCTTCGGCGCGGACGCCGTGCCGGGATCGGCGGCGTCCATGTGGGTCTCGGAGATGCCCGATGACCCGGTGGGCTGGCTGGCCGGACACGGCTGGGAGGCCGACAGCCACACCCTGCGCGAGCGCGCTGCCGCCTACGGCCGCCCGATCAGCACCCCGCCGCAGCGCGAGGAGCGGCCCGGCGGACTGATCTCGGCGGTCCGCCGGTAGAGCGCCTCCCGGTTCCCTCGATGATCGATTCCAAGGGGGCCTGATGAGGGGAGCCAGGTTCATACGCGGCCAGCCAGTCATGCGCGCCAACCGATCGCAGTGGAGTGTGCTCCCGTTGTCGGCGGCGCATGCTCTGGCCCGCGAATCGGGTGTCACCGGTGCTTCTTCACCCTCCCGTGGTGGGTCTGCCGAGCTCCTGCCGGGTGGGGCCGTGGGCGCGGTGGGCGGGCGTGACTGCGTCCCGCTCCGGAACCGGCGTGTGTTCCAGTGGGGCGTGTTCCAGCGGCTGTCGGGGCGTCGTGGGCGGCGGTGTTCCGCCGAGGATGGCGAGCACGACCTTCCCGTCCACCGTCTCCTCCGCGATGAGAAGTTCGGCCAGTTCGTCCAGCTGGCGGCGGTGGCCGCGCAGCAGGTCGAGCGCCCGTTTCTCGGCCTGCCGGAGTAGTCCTGCCACCTCTTCGTCGACCGTGCGCTGAGTCTGTTCGGAGTACGGACGGCGCAGCCTGTCCTCCGGGTTCTCGCCGAGGTACTGGGCGGTGCCGGTCGCGTACCCCACAGGCCCCAGGGCGGACGACAGACCGAACTCGCGCACCATGCGGGTGGCGACAGTGGTGGCGTTGGTCAGGTCGTTGGCTGCGCCGCTGGAACCCTCGCCGAAGACGAGCAGCTCCGCGGCCCGGCCGCCGAGTTGGACGGCGAGTAGGTCCTCCAGATAGCCCTGGCTGTACAAACGCCGCTCGGCCTCGGGGAGTTGCTCGGTCGAGCCGAGCGTCATGCCGGCCGGCAGGATGGTCACCTTGGCGACCGGGTCCGCGTGCTCGCACAGGGCGGCCATGAGAGCGTGCCCGGACTCGTGCACGGCGACCGCACGGCGCTCCTCCGGGAGCAGGGCGTTGGAGGATTCCCTGCGCCCGAGCAGTACCCGGTCGCGGGCGGTGTCGAGGTCGTGTGCCGTGATGACGGTACGCCCGGCTCGCACCGCGTTGATGGCGGCCTCGTTCACCAGGTTCGCCAGGTCCGCTCCGGAGAACCCCGGAGTACCGCGCGCGACGCGCTCCAGGTCCACGTCGGGGGCCAGGGTCTTGCCGCGCACGTGAACGGAGAGGATCGCGGAGCGCTCGCCCTGGTTCGGCAGCGGTACGGTGACCTGCCGGTCGAAGCGGCCCGGGCGCAACAGGGCCGGGTCGAGCGCGTCGGGGCGGTTGGTCGCGGCCAGCACGACGATGCCCGTGCTCTGGTCGAAGCCGTCCATCTCGGAGAGCAACTGGTTGAGGGTCTGCTCCCGTTCGTCGTTGCCGCCGAGCCGTGCACCGCCGCCGCGCCGGGCGCCGACGGCGTCGATCTCGTCGATGAAGACGATCGACGGCGCGCGTTTGCGCGCCTCCTCGAACAGGTCGCGGACCCGCGAGGCACCAACGCCCACGAACATCTCCACGAACGCCGAGCCGGTCACCGACAGGAACGGGACCTCGGCCTCCCCGGCGACCGCACGGGCGAGCAGGGTCTTCCCGGTCCCCGGAGGGCCGACCATGATCACACCTCGCGGCCCCTTGGCACCGGCGGCGGCGTACCGACCGGGGCTGCGCAGGAAGTCGACGACCTCGCTGACCTCCTGCTTCACTCCCTCATAGCCGGCGACATCGGCGAACCGGGTGCCCGGCCGCTCCGCCTCGATGATCTTCGCCCGGGACCGTCCGACCGCGCTGAGACCGCCGCTCATCGTTTTCGTCGCCATCCGCCCCGACCAGAGGAAGAGCCCGATGAGGACGATCAGCGGCAGGAAGAGGAGGAGGGCGGACAGCGGTGAGCCGCCGCTGGGAGCGGTCGCGGTGATCTCGACGTGCTGGGACTGCAACTCCTGGGTGAGCCCGCCGTTGTTCAGTGCGGTCGGTATCTGGGTGGTGAACTTCGTGCCGCTCTTCAAGGTCCCGCTGATCGCGCCCTTGTCGGTGATCTCGACGGTCTTGACCTGGCCTGTGTCCACCCTGCCGACGAAGTCACTGTAGGTGTATCGCGTTCCCGTCCCGGACGGGCTTCGGGACAGGAGCAGGAAGAACACGATGAGAGCCAGGACCGTTGGCAGGAGCCACCGCCGCCAACCCGGTTCCGGCGGTTGAGCGGGCTTCGGCGGGTCGGGCGGGGGCCCGGGTCTGGCCCGGCCGGTCGGATGGCGTGTGGGGAAGCGGTTGCGTGCGTTCATCTCGTGCATTCGGGCCTCCTCGGCTCTCATGGTCCGCTCCCGAGGAGGTTGCGGGCAGGGCCGGTCGGCCTACCTGACTGAGGCGGCCGGCCGTGTCTGGCTGGCTGGCTGGCTGGCTGGCTGGCTGGCTGGTGCTCGGACCGGACAGAGGCCGGTGGGACCGTTCAGCGAACTTCTTGGGCGGGCGGGGAGGGCGCTCGTGTCGCATTCCGTTGCCGGCTCGGGAATCGTGGATGTCGTGGCAGTGGCGTATGGCCGGTGCCGAGTCGTGCCGTGCATGGAGGACGTGGTCATGTCGGAGCACTTCGAGGTCGAGCCGCTGGGCGATCACGAGTATCTGCTGCGAGCACGCGTCGGTGAGGAGGTGATCGAGTCGCGCTTCAGGGCCAGCGAGACGGTTGCCGAGCAGCTGCATGTGGAGCCGACCGACGAGCGTCGTGCGGTGGAGGAGACGGCGGAGTTCCTGGCCGAGCGGCAGTCGTTGATCGACCTGCCGCCGATGGTGGACCTAGACGACGTTGTCGCCTGCTACGACGACTACCTTGATCAGCTCGGGCGGCGCCTGGCGTCGTCGCACACGCCGTAGCCCCGGTGTTGTGGGGCGATCCTCCGCCGGCCTGGAGGAGCAGCAGGCGGCACTGCGGGCGGAGGAGGAGAAGCTCACCGCCGCGACGCAGCGGCTGGAGGCGAGGGTGGAGGATTTCCGTACGCGCAAGGAGATGTTGAAGGCCGAGTACACCAGGGCCGAGGCGGAAGCCCGGATCGGGGAGGCCGTGTCCGGTGTCGGGGACGTGCTGGGCGACGTCGGCGCGGCTGTGCGGCGGGCCCAGGACCGGACCGCGCAGCTACAGGCCCGCTCGGCGGCGCTGGACGAGCTGACCTCCGGCGCCCTGGAGGACGCCACCGTACCGGCTGGCCCGGACGAGGTGCAGGTCGGACTGGAGCGGATCAGCACGGACCAGGACGTGGAACAGGAGCTGAAACGGCTGAAGGCGCAGTTCCCGGCCGCTCCTGCCTCGCGGACGCAGGAGGAAACGGGCACCGGGCGGGCGGAGCCCGGGTGGGGAGCCGTCGCTGTGACCGCGTACCGGAGGAGGGGGTGAGTCGTCTCCGTTTACGCCGCCAGGGCGTGACCTTGCTGGTCTCGAGTGGGATGAGGTAGCCCCACTCGGGGTGTTTGCGCAAGCGCCTGCGGTTGTAGAAGGTCTCGACGAACGTGAAGACCTCCGCGCGGGCGGTGGCGCGGTCCGGCCAGATCCGGGTGCCATCGCCCGATCAGGTCCGGGACGAACACCGGCTTGCGGGCCTGGCGGGTCAGGCCACGGCGCCGACGACGGGCGACACCGTGATGCCGCGCGGCGCATGATCCGCTCGACCTTCTTCCGGTTGACGGCGCGACCTTGGCGGCGCAGTTCCGCGTGCACGTGCGGGACGCCGCCGTAGGCGCCCCTGGAGGCGAGGTGGATCACGGTGATCTCGGCCGCGAGCAGTTCCTCCTCGCGCAGGCGGGCCCGGCGGGCGGCCTCGCCGGCCCGCCAGGCATAGAACGACGACCGGGAGATCCCCAGGACGACACAGATCCGCTTGACGCCCCAGACGCCCCAGACGCCCCAGACGCCCCAGGGTCGATACGGGCGGGGGTACATTTGAACAATTTCGATAATACCCCAGGGGGTACTATGGTGGACATCGAGAGGGAACCGGCCGCCGCCGGACCGGACACCGTCCGGGTGCGGGCGGAGCCGAGAGGAGAGACCCGCGTCACCGCCACCGTCCGTTCGGGCACCCGCGTCGCGCACCGCGGCACCCCCGACGCGCCGGACCACTGCGGCCCGGCCCGCACCACTGGAGAAACCCATGCCCCAGCTGCCGTCCGCCCCCGGGCAGACCACCCCCACCCAGGCCCATGAGCTGGCCCGCACCGGCGCCGCCGTGCTGCTCGACGTCCGCGAGGCCGCCGAGTTCACCGCTGGGCACGCCCCCGGCGCGCTGCACCTGCCACTGATCGGCCTGGCCGCCGGAGTCGAGCTGCCGCCCGAGGCCACCGGCCGGACCGTCCTCGCGATCTGCCGTTCCGGAAACCGCTCCCAACGGGCGGCCGCGCTGCTCGCCGCACGCGGCGTCGAGACGCTGAACGTCACCGGGGGCATGGGCGCCTGGCAGCGGGCAGGCCTGCCGGTCACCACGCCCCACGGCGGCGCCGGGCACGTGATATGACCACGCTGATCCTGGCGCTCGCCGCTGGCGCGGTGGTCGGGCTGGCGCTCGGCGGACTCGGTGGCGGCGGCAGCATGCTGGCCGTACCCGCCCTGGTCTACCTGCTCGACTTCTCCCCCGCGCCGGCCACCACGGCGAGCCTGGTGATCGTCGCCGCCACCTCACTGACCGGCCTGCTCGCCCACGCCCGGGCCGGGCGGGTGCGGTGGCGCACCGGCGCGCTGTTCGCCGCCGCCGGACTACCCGCCGCCGCAGCCGCCGGGGCCCTGTCGGCCCACCTGCCGGGCGCACTGCTGACCGGCGCCTTCGCGGTACTGGCTGCGCTCGCCGCCTGGCGGATGCTGGTGCCGCCCAAGGCGGAGCAGCAGGAACGATCCGCCGCCGGACCGGGCCGCTCGACGGCGGCCGGCGCGGGACTCGGCGCGGTCACCGGACTGCTCGGCGTCGGCGGCGGCTTCCTCGCCGTGCCCGCGCTGGTCTCGGTGCTCGCCTTCACCATGGCCGAGGCGGTCGGCACCAGCCTGCTGGTCATCACCGCCAACTCCCTCGCCGCCCTGCTGCCCCGCCTCGGCGAGCCCGGCGCGATCGACTGGGCCGTGGCCGCACCCTTCACCGGCGCCGCGATCCTCGGCGCCTGGGACGGCAAGCGGCTCGCCGACAAGCTCAGCGGACGCACCCTGCAGCGGGCCTTCGCCATCGCCCTGCTCTCCGTCGCCACGCTGATGCTGGTCACCACCCTCAGCTGACCCGCTCCCCTGCTCCGGCCACCGCCGGTCCGCCCATCCATCCCGAGAGGACCCCCACGGACCGACGGTGTTGAGGACGGCGTCCACGGCGCCGAGGGCGGCGTCCAGTTCGGCCGCGTCCCTGACGTCGACCCGCTGCCTGCGGACCGGTACCGCCGCGCCGGCGGAGAGCAGGGCGGCCGTGCGACGGGCGGCCTCCAGATCGCGGTCGGCGATCACCAGTCCTGGACGCCGGGGAGACCGGCGACGGCACGGGCGGCGACGCGGCCCATCTCTCCGGCTCCGCCGAGGGCGAGCACCTTCATGGTCGTCATCCCTTCCGCCAGTTGATCGAGTTGACGGTGGGCCAGGAACGTCCGCAATAGTTGATCTATCGCCATACGAACGTATCGTGGATGAACTTTTGGTGACGGCACCTATATCTCGGCGGTCGCACCAGCCACGGGCGCCGCCTCCTCCGGCACGGCGGGCTCCGGCAGAGTGCGGAACAGCGCCCAGCTGAACACCGGCATCGCCGCCAGCGGCAGCAGCACCGTCCGCAGCGAGGTGGCGTCCGCGACCGCGCCGATCAGCGGGCTGACCAGGCCGCCGATGCTGACCGTCAGCCCGAGGGTGATCCCGCTCGCGGTGCCGATCCGGGACGGCAGGTAGTCCTGCCCCAGCGTGACCTGCAGCGAGAACGGCACGTACAGACCCGCCGAAGTGAGCGCCGTGAAGAGGTACAGCGCTGGCCCCGGGACCAGCAGCACCCCGGCCACCGCCACCGCCGCGACCAGGTACGACCAGCGCGCCACCGCGACCCGGCCCCACCGGTCCGCCAGCGCGCCGCCCAACACCGAGCCCACCGCGCCGCCCGCGTACAGCACCACCAGCGCCGCGGTGCCGGCCGCCGTCCCGCCGCCGAGGCGCTGGGTGGCGAACAGCGACAGGAAGGTACTCAGGCCGGTGAAGGCGATCGAACGGCACACCACGGCCAGCGACAGCTTCACGAAGGAGGCCCGGTCGTCCCGGCCCGGTTTGCGCGCCGCACCCGCCCCGGCGGCGCGCCGCCGCGCCAGCTCGCGCAGCACCGGCGGGCACAGCGCGGCGCCCGCGAGGGCTGGCAGCGCCAGCAACGGGGTCAGCCGCAGCCCGCCGGTGCCGACCACGGCGGCGACCAGCAGCGGCGCCGCCGCGAAGCCCAAGTTGCCGCCCAACGAGTACCAGGCCATCCCCCGGTGACCGGCCCCCGCCCCCTGCGCGACCGAGCGGGCCACCCGCGCCGACTCCGGGTGGTACGCGGCCACCCCGACACCGGACAGCGCCACGCAGGAGAGCGTCAGCCCGTACGAGCCACCCACCCCGCTGAGCGCGATGCCCGCGCCGCCGAGCAGTGTGCTGACCGGCAGCAGCCAGGGCAGCGGCCAGCGGTCGGTGAGCATCCCGAACAGCGGCTGCGCGACCGAGGAGAGCAGGGAGGCGGCGAGCACCACGCCCGACACGGCGGCGTAGCCGTAGCCGCGCTCGGCCACCAGGAAGGGCACCAGGGCGGCGACGGCGCCCTGGTAGACGTCGACGCAGGCGTGTCCGACGGACAGCAGCGTGATCGACGTGTGGTACGGCAGGAGGGTCGGCTTCTCTGACGCTTCTTCTGACGGTTGCTTCAGCACCCCGCCATGCTGGGGTCCGCACCCCCTATCGGACTTCCGATAATCTGCCAGCCGATGTCGAAGATCCGCCACGATCCCGTCGCCCCCACCCGCGCCCAGCTGCTGCCCTCCGGGACCGGGATCGACGCCCACCGCCACGACGACCACCAGATCGCCTACGCGGCTCGCGGCGTGGTCGCGATCACCACCGACGCCGGCTCCTGGGTCGCCCCCGGCAACCGTGCGCTCTGGATCCCGGCCCGCACCATCCACGCCCACCAGGCGCACGGCGACCTCGAACTCCACCTCGTCGGCCTGCCCGCCGCCGAGAACCCGCTCGCCCTGGACCGGCCCACCGTCCTCGCCGTCGGCCCGTTGCTGCGCGAGCTGATCACCGCCTACACCCGCGTCCCCGAGGACGACAGCCCCGAACGCTCCCGGCTACGCGCCGTCCTGCTCGACCAACTGCACGCCGCGCCCCAACAGCCGCTCCACCTGCCCACCCCGACCGCGCCGCTCCTCCAGGCGCTGTGCGGGCTGCTGCACGCCGACCCGGCCGACCGCCGCACCCTCGCCGAACTAGGCCGCGCCGTCGGCGCCAGCGACCGCACCCTGTCCCGGCTGTTCCGCGCCGACCTCGGGATGACCTTCCCCCAGTGGCGCACCCAGCTGCGGCTGCACCACGCGCTGGTGCTGCTCGCCGAGGACGTGCCGGTCACCGCCGTCGCGCACCGCTGCGGCTGGGCCTCGGCCAGCGCCTTCATCGACGTGTTCCGCCGCACCTTCGGCCACACTCCGGGCGGCCACCCGGCGCGCTGAAAGCCCCGGTTGTCCGTCCCGAGTGGCAGGCTTGGGGGCATGTGCGGCCGCTTCGTCTCCACCACCACACCCCAGGACCTCGTCTCGCTACTCGGAGAGCTCCGCTGGGACCCGGCCGAGACCTTCGCGCCGAGCTGGAACGTCGCGCCCACCGACCCGATCCCCGCCGTGCTGGAACGCCTTGACCGGGAGACCGGCGAAGTGCTGCGCCAACTGCGCCCGCTGCGCTGGGGCCTCGTCCCGTCCTGGTCCAAGGACCCGTCCGGTGGCGCCCGGATGATCAACGCCCGCTCGGAGACCGTCGACACCAAGCCCGCCTTCCGCAAGGCCTTCACCGCCCGCCGCTGCGTCATCCCCGCCGACGGCTACTTCGAGTGGCGCGAGGTCCCCGCCACCGCCGACCGCAAGAAGTACAAGCAGCCGTACTTCCTCAGCACCGGCGGCGTGATGCTGATGGCCGGCCTGTACGAGTTCTGGCGCGACCGCGCCCGTGCCGACGACGACCCGCTCGCCTGGCTCGCCACCGCCACCATCATCACCACCGACGCCACCGACTCGGCCGGCCGCATCCACGACCGGATGCCACTCACCATCGCCCCCGACGACGTGCCCACCTGGCTCTCCCCTGCCCTCACCGACCCCACCGACCTCCACCACCTGCTGCGCCGCCCCGCCGACGGCGCCCTGCGGGTGCGCGCCGTCCCACCCGCCGTCAACAGCGTGCGCGCGCCCAACGGCCCGGAGCTACTCGAAACCGCCCCGGACCCGCTGGGGCTCGCCGACTGACGCCCCGCCCGCCGCTGATTCCGCTGACAGCGCGTTTGCTCCGCACTACCCTCGGCGACACCGTCGCCGTGCACCGGCTGCTCCAGGCGGTGCTCCGCAACCGGCGGGAGCCGCCGACTACGGCAGCGAGCGGAACGGCACCTGGCGGAAGCAGCCGCCTAGCTCTGGCCGGATGCCCCGGATACGGCCGTGGCCGGGTGCCCATGAACACCCGACCCCGGTTCCGGCCCCGCTCGCCGTCAGCGCTGGCGCACGGAGGTGAAGCCGCAGACGGGCGTGCAGAGGGTGACGATGCCGCTGTAGCGGTGGGTCGTCCGCCCCCGGGTGATGCTGTGCACGGTCAGCTTCTCCCGCAGGGTCGGCTGGTGGCACCGCGGGCAGATCGCGGCGACCGGCTTGCCCCAGGGGCGGTTCGGGTTGAGCCTGGTGGCCGCCACCACCATCAGGACCACGGCGAGGCCGGCGCCGCCGAAGCCGACCACCCGCCACATGTCGTTCGAGGACTCCCGGCGGTCGATCATCTCGTCGTAGCTGTAGGTGCCCCCACCGCCGTGGTTGGACCAGATCCGGCACTCGGTGTCCCGGGTCATGGTCTTGCCGTCGCAGGTCGGGGCGCTGGTCGGGTCGGACTTGCCGACCACCAGCGCCAGGAACAGACCGAAGCCGGCGAGGAGCCCCAGCACCACCAGCGCCGTCGTCCGGCTACGACCGTTGTGGAGACGTGTGCGCTCTTTCACCGCCGTATCGATCACAACGTGCGCCATGTTGCTGCCGTCGACCGCCACCACAGATCTCCTGTTGTTCGTGTTCTGTGCCCGGATGCTCCCCCGGCCGGCCGGGGTTGACACGAACCCACCATGGTCGGGCCGCGTTCGCACGGGACTTGGAGATACCGTGACCTCGGACCGGCGCCCCGGCGGACCGGCGGTCAGGCCTGCGGCGCCACCGAGGCCAGATAGGCCTCCGACTTCCCCGGGTCGAGGAACCACTCCTCCAGGTCCGCCGGGTCGTCGAAGGCGTTGGCGAACCGGTCCCTCACGGTCGGGAGTTCACCACCCGCGCCGAGCAGCTGGAGGACGTGCGGGGGCGGCGGCATGAGCATCGCGTTGCTCCAGACGGTGGCGGCGCGCCCGGCCGTCGTCCAGAAGCGGTCGAAGGCGGCCTGCTGGAAGTCCCGGTCGAAGGGCTTGTCGCCGTGGGCGAGGATCGCCTCCAGGTAGCCGGCGGCGCACTTGGCCGCGTTGTTGGAACCCTGGCCGGTGATCGGGTCGTTGGTGACGACCACGTCCGCGACGCCCAACACCGCGTCACCCCCCGGAAGTTCGCCGATCGGACGACGGACCGTCGGAGCGAACCGGCCCGCCAGGGTGGCGCCGGGATCGGTGAGTTCGACGCCGGCCCGGGTCCGGTCGTACTCCCACGGCGTGAAGGTCTTCATCAACTCCAGCATCACCCGCAGGTGGTCGGCCGGATCGCGGAGCCCGTCGAAGGCATCCGCCGGACCGCCCGGGACGGCCTCCCACAACATGGCGTCGCAGGGCCCGGCCGCGGTCAGCACCGGCATGACGAAGAACTCCCCGATGCCGGGCACCACGTTGCAGCGCACCGCCTGGAAGTCGTGCTCAGGACGCGGCGCGAGCCCGTACACGTAGGCGGCGGCCAGCGCGCGCTGCGGCCGGGTGTACGGGGACCGCTCCTCGTCGCGCTCGAACAGTGAGGCCAGTGATCCCTTCCCGGAGGCGACCAGCACCAAGTCGTAGGAGCCGGCGAGGTGTTCGAGGTCGGCGGCGCTGACCTGCCGCAGCTCCACCCGGCCGCCGCGATCGGCGAACAGCTCCAGCCAGGTGGACATCTTCAGCCGCTGGTCGACGGACTGCGCGTAGCTGTCCAGCCGACCGACCCAGTCGATCACCCGCACCGACTCCGGCCCGCCGACCGACACGCCGACCCCCTCGATCCGGGGCGCCTCCTCGGCCCACAGGTCCAGGCCGAGGGCGCGCTCGGCGCGCAGCGCGGCGTCGAACATGCACTGGGTGGACATCACCCGCCCGTCCCGCACCTCCTGCGCGTCACGGTCGGTCAGCAACGTCACGTCGTAACCGTGGGACTGCAGCCCGAGGGCCAGTTGGAGGCCGGACTGCCCGGCGCCAACGATCAGAATCCTGCGCATCGCCCCTGCTCTCCTGGTGGTCCGTCCGAGCCCGGCCGCCCGCCCAGCCCGGTTGCCAGAGGTCTGGATATCAGTCCTGGGCGCCCGCGTCCACGGCGCCGACACGCCGAGGCGGCACCCGGCCGATCGGGACGCCATCAGGATGTCGATTTGAAAAATTCTTCAAGTTCATAGAGGGTGACCTGTCGCCGACGGCCCGTACCGACGGCCCGGACAGCACAGACAGCACAGACAGCGCAGACGCACAGACAGGACAGCCAGAGCGAATGAGCGACAACCTCCCCCCCTGCCCGCAGTGCTCCAGCGAGTACACCTATGAGATGAACGCCCTCATGGTCTGCCCCGAGTGCGGACACGAGTGGATGCCCGCCGAGGGCGGCTCCGAGCAGGCCGCCGGCGCCGGCGAGCGGGTGATCCGGGACGCGGTCGGCAACGTCCTCAGCGACGGCGACACCGTGACCGTGGTCAAGGCCCTCA
>NZ_JBSFJV010000149.1:0-12547 GCF_053598235.1 Kitasatospora sp. NPDC001159 | reverse complement strand
GACGCCTCCGAGGACATCGACGTCCACATGGTCACCCACGAGTTCACCGGCCGCGGCCGGCTGCCCTCGCTCGGCCGCCGCCACTCCAGGCGCCGTACCGTTGCCGGGTTCGCCTCGGGCTTGATCGTGCCCGCGCTGCTGACGGCCGTACTGTCCCGGTTCCACACCTCGGTCAACCTCACGACCGACGCACTGATCTTCCAACTCGGCGTCGTGGCAGTGGCATTGCTCGGCGGTGCGACCTCGGCACTGCTGGCCTCGCTGGTGGCCTCTCTGCTGCTCAACTACTTCTTCATCCCGCCCATCCACACCTTCACCATCGACGAGACCAACAACTTCATCGCCCTGATCGTCTTCGCGATCGTCGCCCTCACCGTCTCTACCGTCGTCGACCACGCCGCCCGCCTCACCACCAGAGCCGCCCGCGCCACCGCTGAGGCCGAGGCCCTCTCCACCCTGGCCGGCAGCGTGCTGCGCGGCGCCGACGCCCTGCCCGCCCTGCTGGACAAGACCCGCACCGCATTCGGCCTGGACTCCGTCGCCCTGCTCGACCGCAGCGGCCGCACCATCGCCCGCAGCGATACCGACGGCGAACCGGCCGCGGACCGCACGGTCACCGAACTGCCGACCGGACCGGACGCGCTGCTGATCCTGGCCGGACGCCGGGTCTCCGCCGCCGACCAACGCGTCCTGACGGCCTTCGCCGCGCACATCGCCGCCGCACTGGAACGAGACCGCCTCGCCACCGCCGCCGCCGAGGTCGAGCCGATCAAGGCCGCCGACCGAATGCGCACCGCCCTGCTCGCCGCCGTCAGCCACGACCTGCGCACCCCGCTCGCCGCCGCGCTCGCCGCCGTCGGATCTCTGCTCAGCGCGGACGTGGAGTTCGCACCCGCCGACCGCGACGAACTCCTCACCATGGCCAACGAGTCGCTGCTCAAGCTCACCGCGCTGGTGGACAACCTCCTCGACATGAGCCGCCTCCAGGCCGGTGCCCTCACCCTCCACCTGGAAGCCACCCAGCTCGACGAGGTGCTGCCCCGGGCGATGGACTCCCTGGCCGACCCGGACGCCGCCGTCCAGCCGCTCAACCTGGACACCGCCCCGCCCGTGCTCGCCGACCCGCCCCTGCTGGAACGCGTCCTGGCCAACCTCATCGCCAACGCTCTGAGGTACAACGCCCCCGGCGCGCCCGTCCTGGTCACCGCGAGCGGCCACGCCGACCACGTCGAGGTCCGCGTCGTCGACCGCGGCCCCGGCATCGCCCCCGAGGACCGCGACCGGGTCTTCCTGCCCTTCCAGCGCCTCGGCGACACCGACAACACCACCGGCGTCGGCCTCGGACTCGCACTCTCCCGCGGCCTCGCCGAAGCCATGGGCGGCACCCTGGAGGTCGAGGACACCCCCGGCGGCGGCACCACCATGCTGCTCACCCTGCCCGCCGCCGTCGACGAACCCCACGCCACCACACCGGTCGAGGAGGCGCAGTGACCCGCGTCCTCCTGGTCGACGACGATCCACTCCTGCTACGAACCCTCCAACTCAACCTCCGCGCCCGCCAGTACGAGGTCCTCACCGCGAACAGCGGCCGGGCGGCACTCGACGCGGCCGAACGCGACACGCCCGACGCCGTCCTCCTCGACCTCGGCCTGCCCGACCTCAACGGCATCGACGTCCTCCGGCACCTGCGCGCCCGCCTCGACGTGCCGATCATCGTCCTGACCGGCCGCACCGAGCCCGAGGAGATGATCCGCGCCCTCGACGCCGGCGCCGACGACTACGTCACCAAACCGTTCGACCCCGACGAGCTGTTCGCCCGACTGCGGGCCGTCCTGCGCAGGCCGTCCCGCCTCGTCCGCGAGCACAACCCCAGGATCGGCGAGTACGAGATCGACACGGACGCCACCACCGCCACCGGACCGTCCGGACCCGTCCGGCTCACCCCCATCGAGTGGAAGATCCTCACCCTCTTGCTGGCCAACCCGGGCCACCTGGTGTCCGGCCAGCGGATCCTGCGCGAGGTCTGGGGCCCAACCGCCGAGAAGCAGCGCCACTACCTGCGCGTGTACCTCGCGGGCCTGCGCCGCAAGCTCGAACCCGACCCCGCCCACCCCCGCCACCTGATCACCGAGGCCGGCATGGGCTACCGCTACGAGCCCTGACCCGCCCACGGGACACCGATCCGGGGCCGGTCAGCTTGTTGCCCTTGGCGGCCAGCTGGGCGGCGCGCTTGGCATCCGCCTCCGGGCCCGCCTCGACAGCCTGGTACTCCAGCAGGACTTCGACGTTTTGCCTGCTCAGAGGCTACGTGGTGGGGTGTAGTGCCCCCCTGAAAGGAAGGCATGGGCGAGCATGGCCACGGTGACCACCCATTTTCCTCGGCGTGCCGCAGGACCGCCAGGCGTCGCTGGGCCTGGCAGTCCTGCTGCTGTTGCGGTGAAGCGAGCATGGCAGGAATCCGTCATAGTCGGAGATCCATGTGCCACCGATGTACGGCAGTTTTATAGCCAGAGCTAGAGGATCGGCTCGCAGCCGATCGCCTTGCCGCCGACGGTGAGGAACTGTCGTACCAGGCCGTCCTGGTCGGGGAACAACCGTGTGTGGGAGGACGGGTCGGACCCACCCATGACGGTGAAGTAGACGTCCTTGCCCCGGCAGGTGGCGATGAGCGTCCCGTGCGCGACCCACTGGGCCCGCCCGACGGTGCCTGTGTTGTCGTGCGGTCGTCTGGCCACGGTGGTGGCCTGCGGCTCAGTCGTGATCGCGAAGATCTGCGGGCTCAGGGACGACGACCCATCGGTGATCGTGCAGGACCAGATCGGGTCCGAGGCGGTGGTGACCTGCTGCCGGAAGGTCACCGGAGTGCTCGGGATCCTCGGGTCCTTGGCTGGGGCGAACCCGGGCAGTCCGCACAGGTTGGCCCAGTCCGGGTCCGTCTGGGCGCCCTTCGCCGAGAGGCTCTTCGGTGCCGCGAGCTTCCGGTCCCCGCACGCGCGCGCTTTGGCCGTCGCGTTGGCGAACGACACCGCCAAGCGGGCCCGCTCCTCGTCGTGGCCCTTCACGTCGTGGCCCTCCTCGTAGGTGGTCACCTCGGCCCGCACACCCTTGTCGCAGCCCTCGGGGAGCACGGCCCACGCCGCCGTCGGGGTGACCGAGCCACCGGGGAACAGCCGGGCGTCCGACGCGGCCAACTCGGCCGGGCCGTCATCGGTGCCGCGGCGGATGGTGAAGTGCACGGTCTTCTCGGAGGTCTCGAACAGGCCGGACCTGACGGTGGCGTCGCAGTTGTTTCCGCTCCAGTTCTCCGTCAGCGAGTAGCGCTGGTCCTTGTGTTCACTGATCCGTCCTGACCCCAGGAGGTCGTGCACCTGGTCCGCCGAAGCCACCCCATCGCACACGCTGTCCGGCCCGCCGACGTTCGTCAGCCGGTTCAGCGCGAACCCTCCCGCCCCGATCGAGGCGAGGGCGAGCACCACCACCAACCACGCCCGGAGGGCGCCCGGGGTGAGCTCGCGTAGACCGCCCGCCCCGTCGAGCTCGTCGGCCGGCTCGTTCTTCTTGTCGGTTTCCACGACGCTCACGCCCTGCCGAACACGGTGCGGTAGGTGTTGTCGATCCCGGTGTTGTAGGCGCTCCCCGCGCTTCGCTTGAGCTGATCGGGGATGGTTCCGTCGCCGTCCAGCGCGAAGTGGTCGTATCCGGACTCGACCAGCTTGTAGTTGAGCATCGCGTCCAGCTGCTGCCGCCCGGCCGAGAAGTGGGAGCTCAAGTTGCCCTTGAGGTGGGTGTCGATCTCTCCCTTGGCGGAGTCCGCCCACATCGACGTCCCGACGTCGACCAAGCGCTGCGCGGCGTCCCCGAACTCCGGGATCAGGCCCACGACCCCGCCAATCGCGTGATAGGTCATTTTTGCCTGCCAGTCCACGGTCTTGTTGTCGGCGTCCGCATGGTCGAGCGCCGCGTCGGCGAACACCGCGTCCAGCGCGCCGAGGGTCGCGGCGGAGTGGTGGACGAGGGACTCCAGTTGAGGCTTCGCGCGGCCCGTCACGTCGGGCGTCATGGCGTCGCGGTCGAGCTGGTCCAGCCGGTGGGCGATCTCCTGGGTCTCGGCACTGTGGATGACGGCGTAGGACGACGGGTCCTCCGCGGCGCCTCGGATGAGGCGCAGAAGCTGGTCGGAGGTGACGGTCAGGCCGTCCGGCTGGGACGGCCCGTACAGCTTCTCCTTGCCGAGGATCTCGTGCATGTCCGCGGCGTAGTCGGCGATCATGTCGGCCATCGGCCGGCGGAGTCCGGCGGGAAGGGAGGTCTTGTCCCCGGGGCCGGAGCCAGCGAACGACTTCATCGTCTCGTCCAAGATCTGCGACATGACCTTGTCGTGCGGACGGACGACCGGTTGGTCGCTGTGCGGATCGCGGCCGGTGGTGGCCGCCTCCAGGGCGTAGCCGAACGCGGTGCGCGAAGCGGTCTGCTCGGAGGGCGCCTTCTGCGTATTCCCCTGGTCGGGCCACTTGCGCTCGCGCAGCAGGTAGTCCAGGTTCCTGCCCTTTCCGGGGTCGAAGAAGTCCTTCGACGCCTCGGGGCTGCGGCTGAGCGCGTTCATCAGGCCGCCCACCGGGTCCGTCTGGTAGGGGCGGCCGGTCCACTTCGGGCCCCAGAGGTCCTCGCCCTTGTCCTTGCTGCCACGCTCGTAGTCGACCAGGTCGTTGCCGACCTTGAGCAGGAACACCTTGTCGAACGTTCCCTTGGCCCCCATCAGGGCGGTCAGCGCCGGGTAGTTGGTGTTGTACCCGTCGGCGCCGTCGCGGCGCCGGGCGGCGGCCAGCAGCTGGTTCTCCCAGTCCTTGCCCATGCCACCGTCGTGGGTGGCGGTGGCGAGGGAGACGGACAGGCCGTCGAGGACGGCCTGGAAGTCGTGGGCGTGGCGCTTGCCGTGGGCGAGGCCGTCAAAGATCCCGCTGTACGCCAGCAGGGCGTCCTGGCCGGTCTTGCCGTGGTACTCCAGGCCGTTGATCAGGGTGGTGGCGAAGTCCTTGTTCCCCGCGTTGGCGGCCAGGAGGTCCTGCAGCGTCTTCAGCTCCGGAGGGGTGAGGTCGTCGGCCTTGGCCAGCAGGGTCTTGGCCCGGTTGGCGTCGGCGACCGGGCCGCCGCCGTACGGGGCGGGGTTGAAGGACGTGGTGCTGGTGCCGATGTCGCCCCGGAGCGCGGCGGCGGCCCGCTGGTCGGCGCCAGCGGCCTTCTCGGCGGCCTTGGTCAGGCGGGTCTGGATGGCCTCGGCCTTGGTCCTCAGCTCCTGGGCGAGCGTTGCGCTGTCGGTGTCGTTCCGGGCCTCCTTCGGCAGGGTCCAGTTGACGACGCCGTCCGCGGTGACGGTCATCTTGTCGGTCTGCGCGTCGTGGATCGCGGTGTCGAGCTCGCGCCGGGCGGCGGCGAAGTCCTCGGCGGCGGCCTTCATGATCGAGGCCAGCGCGGTGGCGACCTTCGAGGCCTGTTTGAAGTCGCCGTCGATGCCCTGGAGCACCTTGGTCGCGCCGTCGGCGGCCGTGCCCTCCCAGCCGGCCCGCTGGGCGGTGGGCGTGAGGTCCTTGGTGACCCGGTCGTCCAGTGAGGTGAGGGACTTGGCGACGCCGGACCACGCGTCGGCAGCGTCGCTGATCCCGGAGAAGTCCGCCTCGTGCAGTTCTTTGAAGGACACCATGTGCCCGAAATCCCCCTTCAGGCGCCCGCGGTCAGGTTGGCGGCGGTCGCGGTTTCGTTGGTGCGGTACCCCTGCTGGGACCGGTCCAGGTTGGCGGCAGCGAAATCGAGCCGGTCGTGCAGAGCCGTGCACTGCTGCAGCCAACGTTCGGTGCTGTCGGTGAGGGCGCCGCCGAAGGCGAAGCCGCGGACCTTCGTCGCCGCGGTGCTCGCGTATTCCGTGAGGCTGTGCGCACCGGCCCCGGCCTTGCCGTTGGTGCTGTTCAGATCGGTGGCTATCTGCCGGGCGGCCCCGGCCGAGGCACCGAGTTCGTACGGGGTGTCCAGGCGGGTGGTCACCGGTCCGGGGGCCGGGTGAGACGGGGGCCTGCCGGCACCGCCGGCCAGGACGAGCCTGCCGGGCGCCGGGCCCTCATTGGTGCCGCCGGTCCGGCCGGGAGCGGTGGCCGGGGCGACCGGCCCGGTGGTGAACTGCGGGCTGACCATGTGTGTGCGACTCCCCCTCAAGTGAAAAAAGTGCGAACCGCCTCTGCGGGAGGACGCCCCATCAGCGGTCTCCGTTTGCATGCTGACGCACTCTCACGGGGCCCGGTTGCGGATTCGCAGACGATCTCTGTCAAGGGTTCGTCAAGAGGCTGCAGGCCCGAACCGGAGCCCTTCCCGAAGCGCCGAAATCAGTAATGCGATCTTGACGCCATTCGGGATCGAGGCGAACTGACAGTGGCTTAGGATCACTTGTCACGTCATCAGTTGGTGTACCCCACGGGGGCGGAATGGCAGCTGAGAGCCCGGCGGCGTCGACGCTCCGGCTGGGCAGTACCTGGTGTTGGTGACGCTCAGCACCGAACACCGGCAGCACTGGGACCACTGGGCGGCGGCGGTGGGCACCGCCCTGCGGAACCTGTCGCTGCTCGCGCCGCGCCCGGCCTGGAGGAGCGGGTCCGGCAGGCGTTCGGCTGACGGCGGTGTTCAGCCGGCGGCGGGAGGCCGCCGGTGTTCGGCCGGTGGCGAGAGGAGGTTCGGCGTGATGCGGTTCCTGCTGGACGTGCGAATGGTCCTGCTCGGCCTGGTGGGCCTCGGCAACCTGTGGTGGCTCTACCGGCTGATCACGGTCCGCAGGCTCCGCCGGCAGCGCGAGGGTGTGCCCGTGGAACAGCAACTCGCCGAGCTGCGCGCCGAACTGGCGGCGGCACCGAGCAACACCGTGCTGCTCGACCTGCTGAAGGCGAAGTACCCGGCAGTCGGGGCCGAGCAGGCCGCCGAGGTGGCGCGGTCCGTGGGGCCCTGGCAGGTGATCGAGCGCGGGCCCGACGGAGCGCCAAGCTGGGTGTTCCGACACGCCGAGCGCGCACCGCAGGACAAACCTCCGACTGAGCAACGGAGGCTGGGGCCGCTGGTCAAGCTACTCTCGGTGGTCTGCACGCTACTCGCCCTGGCCACCGTCTGGTTCACCTATCCGCACGTCAACCGCCTTGTCCTGGCCGGGATCTGGGTCGCCTACGGCGCGGCGCTCCTGCTGCTGGTGCGCTGGGACGTCGGCTGGGCGCAGTCGGTCCTGCTGGTGCTGCCGACCCTCCTGATCGGCGGCTTCGCGTTCATCATGGTCATCGGCTGGGCGCACTCCCACGCGGTGGAGAAGGCCGGCGGTTCGGGCGGCATGCCGGATGCGGTCGGCCTGGTGCTGTCGCTCTTGTTCGGCCTGTTGGCGGCCGTCATGCCGATCCTCGTTGAGAAGGGCCAGGCCGAGAAGAGCGCGGCCCGGAAGGACGCGGGCGAGCGTCGCTGAGCGCACACGAGGAAGCGAACCCACGGGCCCGCCGGGCCGGGGCATCACCATGGGTCGATCTCCTCCAGCGCGGACCGCCTTGCCTTCGTGTTGCTGCACCAGGTGCCCAGCGCCAGCCCCTCCCTGGCCCGAACTGACCGCGGCACCCGACTATGCCCCTCCCATTCGATGAACACCAAGTCCAGAGGCGGCCCATATTGTTCCGACGACCGACCTCGTTCACATCAGCCTTCCCGGCAAAGACTCCGGTTTCACGCTTCGCCAGCCGAGCGTCTGGAGGCGGCCAGAATATGTATGTGGAATTCATCGCCGAGGACGGACAAATATGACTGTTTCGTGAGTTCTCCCAGCCAGAGGAATTCCCTGCCTCTGACACCTGGCCTGCCCCGCACTGGCGCGACCTGCTGGAAGTAGATGACCAGGCGCTCGTTCCCGACAGCGCCAAGCGATACAACCTGCTCCAGATGATCAATGACTGTCTCCGCTGGACCGACGGCCACGAAGCCCGGCCTTGGAGCGATCTGTGCGTTCAGCTAGCCTTTGCCTGCGAGCCCTTGGAAGCTGCTCGACGACACAACGGATCATTAACGCGCCACGATTCGCTTGGCTCCTGCGGATCCGGAGCCTCGCTTACGCTTTCCATACAGGCCCCTGACGTCGCGCTGCCTTGCACACGCCGCAACCAGGCGGCAAGGGTGGAGCAGACCTGGCAACCACCTTTGCGCTGAGGGGAATTCGATGGCTTCCCGCACAGTCTCCCGCCTCACCGTCACCGCGCTCTGCGCTGCGACCGCCGCCGCTCTGCTGGCCGTCGGCACCACACCGGCGAGTGCGGCCGCGCCGGACGATCAGGCCAACGGCGGCGGCTTCGAACCGTCGCGGCCAGCGAGGGCCTCACCGCGGAGAGCGCCGCCGTCCGCGCCCTCGCGGTCCACCTCCGAACCCCGGCCGACACCCTGTGCACCGGCACCTGGACGCACGCGGTGTCCACCGTGCAGTTCCAGCGCTCATCGGGTGGCACACTGGCCTGGAGCTTCAAGCTGTCCAACACCGCGAAGGGCGCGCTCGGGCCGACCGTGACCGTGACGATGCCGTACTCCTACATCAACGGCCGTGCCATCAACCCGCCGTACCACCCGCACACCGAGCCGAACTGGTACAACTTCCACGGCAGCCTCAATAGCTACCAGTTCATCGGCGGCGGTGGCGGTGGCACCATCCAGACCGGCAACAAGGTCACCTTCTACTGGTTCCTCAAGGGCTCCAAGCCGAACACCGCGGCCGACCGCTACATCACCTGCCAGGTCCCGAGGCCCGGCAGCGCCTGACCGGCCGGCGGAAGACGAGGAGGGACACAGCGATGCACGACGTCGGCAAGCAGCGGATCGAGGTCCTGGACAGGCAGTACGAACTGACGGTCCATTCCCTCACCCGAACGGCGGAGGAGTTCACCGTGACGTACTCCGTCACCCCGCCCCTCCCGAACGACGTCCCTCCCGTCTCCCCCGCCGCGCCGCCGCTGTTCCTCTGGCTGGAGGCCACCGACGACCTCGGCAACCACTACACCGACTACGGCGGCGCCCACGGATTGAGCACCGACGGACTACGGACGCAGGGCACCATCTCCGGGCAGCCCGCGGTCGCTGCCGAGGCCGACCGGCTCACCGTGAGGCTCGTCTTCCTTCAAGGGGCATCGGAACACGGCTACGAGTTCTCGCTGCCGCTGCCGGACGAAGCCTGAGACGTCCCGATGCCTGGCCTCCGCCTCCCGGTCAGGCGAACTCGCGCAGGCGGGGCCGGACTCCCAGTGCGGTCAGGGCGAGCGCCGCCGCCAGGGCCGCCGCGCCGAGGCCTGCGGTGGTGGCGTCGAGGTCGTCGTCAGTGGCGGCGACGGCTCCGTCGAATGCCCGCTGGTTGATGGCCTGGGTGTCGTCGAGGGCGGTGCTGAGCACGTCGAAGTCGGCGTTGGACTGGCCCGGGGTGGTGCCGGTGTCGAAGGTGACCGCTTCCTTGAGCTTGCCCTGGGCGTTCAGCTCGCGGATCTTCCGGTCGTCCCGCTGGTACTGCTGGAAGGCGGCCAGCACCCGCTCTGCCGCCTCCTGTTCGCCGGCGAAGGTGATGTTGCGCAGTTCGTCGCCGAGGTAGCCGCCGAAGCCCACCTGGCCGTGGTCGGCCCGGTGCCGGTCGGCCAGCGCGGCGAGCTTGTCGCTGTACGAGGCGAGCGTGGCGCCGTCGACCCGGGCGAAGGACTGGGTCTTGTCGAGGAAGCTCTGCTCGTAGGCGGCCGCCCGGGCGGGGTCGGTCAGGTAGCGGCTCTCGTCGGCGTTGAGGTCGTACGCCACCGCGCGCGCCCGACTGAGCGCTATCACCGAGTCGAAGGAGTTGCTCTTCGCGACCACCAGCTGGTCGTCCGCCCGCGAGGCCAACGTCAGCGCCATGACCAGCCCGACGACGGTGAGCAGGGTCGTGACGGCCAGCGGCACGTTCACCAGCCGCCGGTAGCGCACCGCCAGCAGGCGCTGCAGCCCGACCAGGGCCGCGAGCGCGAGCAGGCCGGTGACCAGGATCCCCCACCAGCCGCCCGCCAGGGCATCGCGCTGGTCGGTGTAGTTGCGTTCCACGACCACCGCGTTGGCCTTGGTCACCTCGTCGACGGCCGGCAGCAACTGCTGGCGCAGCAGGTCGGTGGCCTGCCGATAGGCGGCGAGGGCGTCCGCCGAGGGGCGGCCGGCCGAAGCGTGGGCCTGGTCCTCCAGCAGCTGGGCGCGGGCCACCAGGGCCTCGTAGCGGCCGAGTTCGCCGATGACGGTCTGCACCGCCCGCTGCCCGGCCGCGTCACCGGCCACCGCCTCCGTGACGCGCTGCAGGTCGGTGTCGGCCTGGGTGCGCCGCTGCTCGTAGGTGTCCAGGGTCTCCTTGCGCAGCGCCGCGTAGTCCGGATCCGCGCCGAACAGCAGCAGGTTGGCGGCCTGGGCGTCCATGTCGTTGAGCGCGAAGTACAGGTCCGCCGAGCGCACCACCTGAGGGGCGGCCCGGTGGCCGATCACGTCCGTGCCGTCCCGGGCCCCGCCCAGGACGGTGGCGGTCGTGACACCGGCGGCGAGCAGCGTCATCAGGCAGAGCCCGGCGAGGGCACGCACCAGGCGCGGGGTGTTCCACCAGGCCCGGGTGCGCCACGACCGGCCAGGCCGGTGACGGGGGGCGCGCGGCGCGGGAAGTGGTACGGCTGCCTCCTGTCGCGCCGTCTCCGACGCGACCGTTTTCCCCACGACAGCCGTACCGCCCGACGTTCCCGTTGGCATCGCCGCGCGCCCCCTCCCCTGTTTTTCACTGGCCGCCGAACCTTGCCCGGAGGAACCCGCCGGGGGTCGGGGTTCGGCAAACGGTTCGCCGTCAGGCCCCACGCCCGGGCGGCGAACCGTTTCCTCGCAGCTCACACTAGGTGCGGCCGAACATCCGTCCGCCCGCTCTGACGCGTCCTTGACGCGGCCGAGGACGATCTTGACGAGGCATTCACACAGGATCCGGCCAGGTACGCGGCCCCCGCACGGAGCGTGCTGGACTACTGACTCTCAGCGGCTGATCGTCCACTGCTGCTCGGCGGACCCCTCGCAGGTCCAGACGCCGAGCGTCTTCCGGTCCTCGTGGTAGGTCAGGCCGTAGGCCGGAAGGAGCGGGCGCGGACGCGGAACGCGAGTCTCGCCCGTCCCGGATACCTGGCTCAGGGCTGGAACCGGTAGCCGATCCCGGGCTCCGTGATCAGATGGCGCGGCCGGGCAGGGTCGGGTTCGAGCTTCCGGCGCATGCTGGAGAAGAAGACTCTCAAGTAGTTGCTCTGGTTCGCCGCGTCCGGGCCCCAGACCTCACTCAGGATCTGTTGCCCGGGTACCAGTCTCGCGGGGTTGGCCAGCAGGAGGCCGAGGATCTTCCACTCGGTCGGGGTCAGCCGGATCGGGCCGTCCGGGCCGGTGATCGTGCCCGCCTCCAGGTCGACGGCGTTCGGCCCGATCCGCGTCGACGGCGAGGTCTCGGGTTCGGCGGGCCGACGCAGCACGGCTCGGAGCCGGGCCAACAGTTCGTCCATCACGAACGGCTTGGTCACGTAGTCGTCCGCGCCCGCGTCGAACGCGCGGAGCTTGTCCTCGATCTGGGCCCGCCCGGTCAGCACGATGATCGGCACGGTCAACAAGGAGCGCATGCCGTGGATCACGTCGACCCCGTCGAAGTCCGGCAGCCCTAGGTCCAGGAGGACGGCGTCGGGCGAGGACCGGCCCACCGAGTCCAGCGCCTGCTGACCGGTGGCCGCGGTGAGCACCGAATAGTGTCTGGCCTGCAGACTGATCCGCAGGGTGCGCCGCAGCGCCGGCTCGTCGTCGACGACGAGGATGTGGCTCACCGGTCCGCGTTCCTCTCCAGTTCAAGGGTGTCGGGCTCCTCGTGCCCCGTGGACGGCGCTGTTGGCAGGACGAGGAGCATGGTGGTGCCTCCCCCGGGGGTGTCCTCGACCTCCAGGCTGCCGCCCATCGCCTCGGCGAGGCCGCGGGAGAGAGCAAGTCCCAGGCCGACGCCGGTGGTGTTGTCGGTGTCGCCGAGCCGTTGGAAGGGCAGGAAGACCCGGTCGCGGTCCTCGGGGGCGATGCCCGGGCCGCGGTCGATCACCCGGATCTCGACCTGGTCGGCGTGGTGGCTGGCGGTGACCAGCACGGGTGCGCCGGGGGCGTTGTGGCTCAGCGCGTTGGTGATCACGTTGGCGAGCACACGCTCCAGCAGCGGCGGGTCGGCGAGCACCGGCGGGGCAGTGTCCAGGTCGAGCGGCTGGACCGGCGCCTGCGGGTCGGACAACGAGTCCACGGCGTGCACCAGCATCTCCTCCAGTGAAATGGGCGCCAGATGGAGGGTGAGGGCGCCGGCCTGGAGGCGGCTCATGTCGAGCAGGTTGTCGACCAGGCGGGTGAGCTTGACCAGCGATTCGTCGGCGGTGGCGAGGAGTTCGGCCTGGTCCTCGGGCGAGAACTCGACGTCGGGGCTGCGCAGCGAGCCGACCGAGGCGCGGGCGGCGGCGAG
>NZ_JBSFJV010000148.1:0-12758 GCF_053598235.1 Kitasatospora sp. NPDC001159 | reverse complement strand
CGAGGCCCCGATCTTCGAGCTGGTCGACTACGGCGTGGTCGGCGACCTCTTCGAGGTGCTGCCGCAGCTCACCGCCGAGGTGAAGGCCCGCAAGGCCTGAGCAGGGCGATGGGCCGACAGGCCGACAGATAGACAGGCCGTCAGGCCGGAGGGCGTGGCACCGGGTGTTCGGTGCCACGCCCTCCGTCGTTCGCCCCGGTCCGCAGGCGCGCAAGCGACGGCCCGTAGAGTCGGCCCGACAGCGCGGCCGCGACAGCGCAAGGCGCGGTGGCGTTCGGCGCGACCAGGGTGAGACGAGGGCGAGGACGGAAGCATGGCACTTCTGACGGCACTTCAGGGTGACTACGGGGACGCGGCGGACGCGCTGCGGATCGACGGCCGGGCGCTCTCCCGGGAGGACCTGCTGGGCGCGGCGACCGTCGTGGCCGACCGGGTGGCCGGGGCTCCCGCGCTCGCGGTGCTGGCCCGCCCCACCGTGGAGACGGTCACCGCAGTGGTCGGCGGCCTGCTGGCGGGCGTCCCGGTGGTGCCGTTGCCGCCCGATTCCGGCCCGAAGGAACGCGAGCACATCCTGCGCGACTCGGGCGCGGCGCTGCTCGCGCACGCCGCCGGGGAGGCCGCGCCCGAGGGCCTTTCGGTGGAGGCCCTGCCGGTCGACCCCGCCGAGCGCTCCGCCGCCGGTCACGCCGAGCCGGCCGCCGACGCGACCGGCTTCGTGCTCTACACCTCGGGCACCACCGGCGCGCCCAAGGGCGCGGTGATCCGGCGGGAGGCGATCGCCGCCGACCTGGACGCCCTCGCCGCCGCCTGGCAGTGGACCGCCGATGACACCCTCGTCCACGGCCTGCCGCTGTTCCACGTGCACGGGCTGCTGCTCGGCGTGCTCGGGGCCCTGCGCGCCGGCAGCAGGTTGGTGCACACCGGGCGGCCCACCCCGGCCGGGTACGCGGCGGCGGGCGGCAGCCTGTACTTCGGCGTGCCCACCGTCTGGTCCCGGCTGGCGGCCGACCCCGAGGCGGCCGCCCGGCTGGCCTCGGCCCGGCTGCTGGTCTCCGGCAGCGCGCCGCTGCCCGTGCCGGTGTTCGAGAAGCTGGCCGCGCTCACCGGGCACGCCCCGATCGAGCGGTACGGGATGACCGAGTCGCTGATCACCGTCAGCACCCGGGCGGACGGCGAGCGGCGCCCGGGCAGCGTGGGGCTGCCGCTGGAGGGGGTGCGCACCCGGCTGGTCGGCGAGGGCGGCGAGCCGGTGCCGTACGACGGGGAGAGCGTCGGTGAGCTGCAGGTCTCCGGGCCGACCCTGTTCAGCGGCTACCTCAACCGGCCGGACGCCGACGCCGAGGCCTGGACAGCGGACGGCTGGTTCCGCACCGGGGACGTCGCGGTGATCGGGGCGGACGGCTTCCACCGGATCGTCGGCCGCGCCTCGGTGGACCTGATCAAGAGCGGCGGCTACCGGATCGGCGCCGGCGAGGTGGAGGCCGCGCTGCGGGACCACCCGGCGGTCGCCGACGCGGCGGTGGTCGGCGCGCCGGACGAGGACCTCGGACAGGCGATCGTCGCGTACGTCATCCCGGACGGCGACGTGACGGGGGAACAGCTGACGGCCTTCGTGGCCGAGCGGCTCTCGGTGCACAAGCGGCCTCGCCGGGTCGTCCTAGTGCCCGAACTACCCAGGAACGCCCTGGGAAAGGTGCTGAAGAAGCAGCTGCTGACGGAGGCCGAAGGCCGGTGCTGAGGGGGCGTCGGGTGAGCTTCTGGTGACGGGACGTCACTCTGACGACCCGTCGGTGCCTGCCGTCCGACATACCTTCCTTTGGCGCACTCCACTGCGCGCCGTGAGGGAACGCGTGCTTAACGTGACACGCAGGCAGAACTGGATCTGCCGAGCGTACGAACCGGCGATGCCGGGGCGTACCGCGTGTCCGGAGCAGTTTCCGCAGCCGCCCGTGCGGCGGCCGTTCGCACCAGTGCGTTCGCAGCAGTGAAGGAAGTCAGCAGAATGACCACCGTCAACACCAGCGCGCCGGATGCCGCCGACGAACCGACTGGGCAGCTCGCCCCCGCCGGCCGTTCCGGCCGCCCCGCCCGTTCCTCGCGGGCCGCGCGGATCCGTCGGGGGATGGGCATGGCGGCCGTGATCGTGGTCGGCACCGGGGTGATCGGCCTCGGCACCGGCGTGAGCCCCGCGGCCGCGGAGCGGGCGCCGGCGCACGCCGGGTGGGACGGCTCGCGGTACTGGTTCAAGAACAGCCAGGGGCAATGGCGTTGGACCACGCACTACAGCGTCTACGTGGCGCGGACCAGCGGGGCGACGTCCTCGTCGGCGCCGTCCGCGAAGTCGAGCGGCGGGATCAAGCAGGGCTGGGACGGCTCGCGGTACTGGTTCAAGAACAGCCAGGGCGAGTGGCGTTGGACCACGCACTACGACCTCTACCTGGAACGAACCGGCGGGGGCTCGTCCTCCTCCGGCTCCTCGGGCTCGTCCGGTGCCCAGACGGCGGCGGATCGGAACGTCGAGGCCGCCGTGCAGTACGCGCTCGCCCAGGTCGGCAAGCCGTTCATGACGGCCGGCAACGGGCCGGACGGGTACGACTGCTCGGGCCTGGTGCAGCAGTCCTTCCGGCGCGGCGGCATCAACCTGCCTCGGATCGCCAACGACCAGTACGCGGCGACCACGCCGATCAGCGCGAACCAGTTGCGCCGCGGCGACCTGCTGTTCTGGTCGCCGGACGGTACCCGGCGCGGTATCCAGCACGTGGCGATCTACCTCGGCAACAACCAGTACGTCGAGGCGGCGCGGCCCGGGACGAAGGTCCGGATCTCGGGGATCAGCAGAGGCTACTACCCGGCGTACATGGGGCGGCCGTAGCGGGTCCGCCGGTACCGCGGGCCAGGGGTGCCGCCGTTCGCTTCGGCATCCCTGACCCGCGCCCGTCCGCAGGCCCTCACAGGTCGGCCGGCGCGGTGTGCGGCCAGCGGGTGCCGCCGTTCGGGCCCGTGGCGGGGAGGGCGGCGGAGGTGGCGCGGATGCACTCCGCGGGGACCTCGTTGCTGGTGAGGAGCACGTCGACCGGGAGCAGGTGCAGCCGGGCCAGGGCGGCGGTGACCTCCTCCGGTGGGGAGGGGAGCGGGCGGGCGCAGGGGCGGCGCGCGCGGCGTACGGGTGGGGCGCGCACCGGAAGTCGGCCGGTCCGACTTCTTGTGCGAAGGACGTAGGGGCTGGGTGCAGCTTTGGCGTCGAACGGTCTGCCCACCTCCCGTCCAGGCTCCTGGCCTGGGCACATGCCTCTGTCAAGGGGCGGGCCGGGGCGCGTGGGCGGGCGCTACGCGCAGGTATGGGGAGCGGCGCGTCGCGGGTACCACCACGGGTGGCGCTGGTTCGGCCGACGGGGGCGCTGCCCGGTGCGAACGGCATCGGGGCAAGTCGAGGGCAGGGGACGTTGTGATCGTCTGGGTCAATGGCACATTCGGGGCGGGCAAGACGAGCGCCTGCCGCGAGTTGGTGGAACTGCTGCCCGGGAGCGTGCTCTTCGATCCCGAGCTGGTGGGCTTCGGTCTGCGCCGGATGCTTCCGGCCGACCGGCTGGCGGCGGTGTCCGACTTCCAGGACCTGGCGGCCTGGCGCCGGCTCGTCCCCGAGACGGCGGCGGCATTGCTCGGTGAGGTCGGTGGGCCGCTGGTGCTCCCGATGACGCTGCTCAGAGAGGACTACCGGGACGAGATCTTCGGCGACCTCGCCTCCCACGGGATCGCGGTGCACCACTTCGTTCTGGACCCAGAAGAAACGATCCTGCGCGACCGCATCGCGCGTCGCGAGGAGTGCCCGGGCGATCCGGAGGCCAGCGAGCGGGCCCGCAGCTGGTGCCTGGAACACCTGCCCCGCTACCGGGCCGCCCGCCGCTGGCTGGTCGGCGACGCCCGGATGCTCGACACCAGCGAGCTCACCCCGCGCGAGACCGCGCACCGGATCGCCGAGCTGGTCCGGGTCGGTGCCGCACGCTGCCCGATCGTCCAGACCCCGGACCCGACCGGGGACACCGTGGCCTCCGCGGTGCTGTTCTTCGACGAACAGGACCGGGTGATGCTGGTCGACCCGGTCTACAAGCCAGACTGGGACTTCCCCGGCGGCGTGGTCGAACGTGGCGAGGCCCCCACCGACGCCGCCCTGCGCGAGACCGCCGAGGAGCTGGGGCTGCGGCTCGACCCCGCCACCCTGCGGCTGCTCGCCGTCGACTGGGAGCCGCGCACCGGCCCGCACCGAGGCGGCCTGCGGCTGATGTACGACGGCGGACTGCTGGACGACGCGGGCCGGCAGAACCTGCTGCTGCAGCAGGAGGAGCTGCGCGGCTGGCGGTTCGTCACCCTCGACGAGGCGGCCGACCTGCTGCCTCCGAGCCGCTACCGGCGCCTGGGCGCCGCGTTGGAGGCGCGGCGGAGCGGGGAGCTGCGGTACCTGGAGGCGGGGTGTCGGGTGGCGCTGGGGCTGGCCAGCACGGCGGACGCGGCGTAGGTCCGCGCCGGCCGGTGGGGCGGATGCTGGCCGGGCCGGCCTCGGTTGGCCCGGCGGGGGGTGCGGGCGTCAGGATGGGCGCATGCCGTTCACGTTCAGTCATCCCGCCGCCGTCCTGCCCCTGCTGCGCGCCGCCGGGGAGCGCGGGCCCCTGGTGGCCTCGGCGCTCGTGGCCGGGTCGATGGCGCCCGATGTGCCGTTCTTCGCCGAGTCGCTGCTGCCCGGGGTCTACGAGCACGGCGGGCTGCTGCACCGCTGGTGGGCGGTGCCGACCGTGGACGTGGCGATCGCCGCCGCGCTGGTCGCGGGGTGGCACGGGCTGCTGCGGGCGCCGCTGGTGGGGCTGCTGCCCGAGCGGTGGGCGGGCGGCGCCGAGGCGCTGACGGTCCGCCGGGCCGGGGGCGGCGGCATCCGCGGTGCGGACGCGGCGTGGTTCCTCGGGTCGGCGGCGATCGGCGCGGCCACCCACGTCGGCTGGGACGCGTTCACCCACGGCGACCGGCTGGGCGTGCGGCTGCTGCCCGTACTGGAGCGGAAGGTGGCCGGGGTCCCGCTCTACGAGGTGCTGCAGTACGGGACTTCGGCGCTCGGCCTGGCCGCGATGGCGGGCTGGGCGGTGCGTACGGTGCGGGCGGTCGAGCCGGTGCGCCCCGCCGTCCGGCCGGTCGCCCGGACCCGGCGGGTGGCCGTCGCGGCGCTGGGCGCGGCGACGGCGGCCGGGGTGCTGCACCGGCTCAGCCCGCTGCGCCGGAACCTGATCCCGGAGGTCTGCTTCGGCGCCGGGGCCGGGCTCGCGGTGGGCGCGGTCGGCTACGCGGCGGTGGTGGCGGCCGCCCGCCGGTGGCGGGGCGGGCGGCCGGCGGCGGGCCCGGAGGTCCGCCAGGTCCCGACTGCCGTCAGGCGGAACGCAGTTCCGCGTAGCGGCGCAGGAACAGGGCCTCGGTGAGGGCCATCCGCTCCAGCTCCTGCGGGTCGACGCTCTCGTTGACCGCGTGGATCTGGGTGGTCGGCTCCTCGACGCCGATCAGCACGATCTCGGCCTTCGGGTAGAGCGAGCGCAGGGTGTTGCAGAGCGGGATCGAGCCGCCCTCGCCGGAGGCCACCATCGGGGTGCCGAAGGCCTCGGCCATGGCCTCACCCATCGCCTCGTAGGCCGGGCCGCTGGTGTCGGCGCGGAACGGGGCGCCGTTGCCCTGGCGCTCGATGGTCAGCCGGGCGCCGAGCGGGACCTGCGCCTCCAGGTGGGCGACCAGGGCGTCCTGGGCGGCGTCCGAGCTCATGCCCGGCGGGACGCGCAGGCTGATCAGCGCCTTGGCGGCGGCCTGCACGGAGGAGGTGGCACCGATCACCGGCGGGGCGTCGATGCCGAGGACGGTGACGGACGGGCGGGCCCAGAGCCGGTCGGCGATGGTGCCGGTGCCGGTCAGGGCGACGCCGTCGAGCACCTTGGCGTCGGCGCGGAACTGCTCCTCCGAGTACTGCACGCCCTCCCAGGTCTGGTCGGCGGCCAGCCCGGCGACCGTGACGTCGCCGTTCTCGTCGTGCAGCGAGGCGAGCATCCGGACCAGGCACTGCAGCGCGTCCGGGGCGGCGCCGCCGAAGGCGCCGGAGTGCAGGTTGCCGCCCAGGGTGGTGACCGAGGCCTCGACCACCGTCATGCCGCGCAGTGAGGCGGTCACGGTGGGCAGGCCGGGGGCGAAGTTGCCGGTGTCGCCGATGATGATCGCGTCGGCGGTGAGCAACTCGGGGTGGGCCTCGGCGTAGCGCTCCAGGCCGCCGGTGCCCTGCTCCTCCGAGCCCTCCACGATGATCTTCAGGCCGACCGGGTAGGCGTCCCCGTACACCTGGCGCAGCGCCCGCAGGGCGGTCAGGTGCATCAGGATGTTGCCCTTGCAGTCGGCGGCGCCGCGCCCGTACCAGCGGCCGTCACGCTCGGTCAGTTCGAAGGCCGGGCTGATCCAGGAGTTCTCGTCGAGCGGGGGCTGGACGTCGTAGTGCGAGTAGAGCAGGACGGTCGGGGCGCCCTCGGGGCCGGGCAGCTCGCCGTAGACGGACTGGGTTCCGTCCGGGGTGTCCAGCAGCTGGATGTTGGTCAGGCCCTCGGCGGCGAAGGCGTCGGCGACCCAGCGCGCGGCCTTCTGGCACTCCTCCACCGGGAACTGGCGCGGGTCGGCGACCGAGGGGAAGGCGACCAGTTCGGCGAGGTCGGTGCGGGCACGGTCCATCAGGGACCGGACGGCGTCGGCCAGGGGCTGTGACATCGGGACTCCGAGGGGGCGGGTCCGCCCGTGGGATGGTACGGGCGGAGTGGTCGGTTGGGGTACCGCCGATCATAGGCGGAGGCGGTTGCCGGGTGTTACGACGTCCGGGTGGCTGTGCGGACGCATAGGATTGCTCGACGTGACTGACTCCGGAAGCTCCGATTCCCGTAGCCCGCTCGACCGTACGACCGCGCCGGTCGACAGTGAGGCGTCCGCGCCGGTGTCATCGGCGCCGGTTGAGGCGTCAACGGAGGCCGCGCCGACCGCGCCGGCCCTGTCCACGGTGTCGGCCGGGTCGCCGGCGGCTGCTGAACAGCCGGACGGCGTCTGGGACGTCGTGGTGGTCGGTGCCGGACCGGCCGGGGCCTCCGCCGCGTACGCGGCCGCCGCGCGGGGTCGCCGGGTGCTGCTGCTCGACAAGGCCGAGCACCCCCGCTACAAGACCTGCGGCGGCGGCATCATCGGCCCCTCCCGGGACAGCCTGCCGCCGGACTTCCAGCTGCCGCTGCAGGACCGGGTGCACGCCGTCACCTTCGCGTACGACGGGCGGTACACCCGGACGCGTCATTCCAAGCGGATGCTGTTCGGGCTGGTCAACCGGGACGAGTTCGACCTGCGCCTGGTGCAGGCGGCCAAGCAGGCCGGGGCGGTGCTGGTCACCGGAGTGACCGTCACCGGGGTCGAGCAGCGCGGCGGCGAGCACCGGACGGCGCTGGTGACGGCGGCCGACGGGCGCACCTTCGAGGCTCGCGCGGTGGTCGGCGCGGACGGCAGCGCGAGCCGGATCGCCCGGCACGTGGGCGTCACGTTCGACCAGATCGACCTCGGCCTGGAGGCGGAGATCCCCGTCCCGCCGCAGGTCGTCGCCGACTGGTCGGGCCGGATCCACCTCGACTGGGGCCCGCTGCCCGGCAGTTACGGCTGGGTGTTCCCGAAGACCGAGTCCAGCAGCCTGACCGTGGGCGTCATCTCGGCGCGCGGCGACGGCGAGCGGACCAAGCGGTACCTCGCCGACTACATCCGGCGGTTGGGCCTGTCCGGATTCACCCCGAGCGTCGAGTCAGGGCACCTGACCCGGTGCCGGGCCGAGGACTCGCCGCTCTCGCGCGGCCGGGTGCTGGTCGCGGGCGACGCGGCAGGGCTGCTGGAGCCGTGGACCCGGGAGGGCATCTCCTATGCGCTGCGCTCGGGCCGGTTGGCCGGCGAGTGGGCGGTGCAGATCGCGGAGGCGGGCAACGCGGCGGCGGTGCGGCGCGAGGCGCTGAACTACGCGTTCGCGGTCAAGGCCGGGCTGGGCGTGGAGATGCGCGCGGGCAAGCAGCTGCTGGGTGCCTTCGAGCGGCGGCCGTACCTGTTCCACGCGGCGGTCTGCCTGGTGCCGGCGGCGTGGCGGGCCTTCGCCCGAACCACCCAGGGACACACGAGCTTCGCGCAGGTGCTGCGGCGTTACCAGGGGGCGCGACGGCTGGCGGCGATGGCTTCGCGGTAGGGGTTGTCGGTTGCGGGTGGGGCCGGCGTTCTTCCGTTTCGGGGAGGAGCGCCGGCCCCACTTGCGTTGCGGGGTGGGCAGTGCCAGCAGTCTGCTGCGCACGCGCGGGCGTCCCGCCCGGGATCGAGCGGACACGGTTCTCCCTGTGGCTGTGGGGGTTGGACAGGGGGCGTGGAACCGGGGGTGATCCGTGTGCCGCCGTGATCGGCTTCGGGCTGGTCGGGTGGGCGGTCCAGGGCGCGGTGCTGGCGGCGGCGGGCCTGGCGGTGGGCCCCGCCGTCCGGTGGGCCGGACAGCGGGAGCTGCGGCTCGCGGCCGGGTGAGACGTTGCTACTCCTGGACGACCGCCATCGCCTCGATCTCGATCAGCACATCCGGCCGGAACAGCGCCGCGACCTGCATCGCGGATGCGGCCGGGAGCGGCAGGTCGCCCAGGTACTCGTCGCGGGCCTCCCGGATGGCGGGGAGGTAGCCGATGTCGGTCATGAAGAAGGTGAACTTCACGACGTCGGAGAAGTCGGCCCCGGCGGCGGCCAGGCAGCGGCGCAGGTTCTCGAAGACCTGCCGCGCCTGGGCCTTCGGGTCGCCCTCGCCGACCAGGTTCCGGTGCTCGTCGAAGGCGACCTGGCCGGAGACCTGGACCAGTCGGCCGGTGCCGGTGACGACCTGGGTGTAGCCCGTCCCCGGGGCGACGCCGGGCGGCTCGATGACGTGGGTGAGGTGCGTGGTGGTCATGGCGCATGATCGTGCGTCATCGCTAGCCCGTGCTGCAAGCGATGACGCCGGTCAAGTGGCCGGTCAGTGCACCACGTCGGGCAGTTCGCGCCGGAACGGCCGGTCGGTGGCGGGCAGTTGGGCGGCCGGGCCGGCCGAGCGCAGCACCACGTCCAGGACGTCGTCCGGCTCGGCGGCGTAACCACCGCTGGCCCAGGCCGCGTTGGCCTCGACCACTGCCCAGCCTTCGTCGGTGCGCCCGACGTCCACCACCACCGCGCTCGGCAGCGGGGCGTGCGCGGCCGAGGCGGCCAGCACGTCCCGGGTGAAGGCCAGCACCTCGGCCTGCTCCCGCCCCAGCGGCTCGACGGACAGGTCACCGTCCACCGCGTAGCGCGAGCCGGCCCGCACCGCGCCGTCCAGCACGAACAGCCGGTACTCCGCGTGGAACCGCACCACCTCGCTGACCAGCACCGGTGTGTCGCCGTCCAGCAGCTCGGGCCCCGGCAGCGCGCCGCCGTCCGGGTAGACCCGGGCGGCGAACAACTTGTCCGCCGGCGGCTTCACGAAGGCCGGGCCGCGCAGCTCGCGGGCTCCGGCCAGCGTGGTGGCGGACACCCGCCGTCCGGTCAGCGCGCGCGGCAGCCGGGCCAACCAGTCCTCGGTCGGCTCCAGCAGGGCGAGGCCGAGCTCCCGTCCGACCGCGTCGCCGAACAGCGGCCCGCCGTACACGTGCACCGGCGCGCCGAGCAGTTCGCGCGGCGCCTGCCAGGACGTCGCGGTGTACGCCCGCAGGCCGCGCAGCCCGGCGGCGGTGCGCAGCTGGCGGCTGGTCTCGTTGACGCGGGGTGCGAGCAGCAGGACTGGCGAGTCGGTGATCATGACGTCCATGCTGCCGGGCGTACCGCGGCCTCCACCAGCGGATTTCGGTGCGGCAGGCTGAGGGCCCCGAGCGATTGGCTCTGGCCGAGGGGCGGGTGGGCGTGCCAGAGTCGTCCGGGCGCGGTCCGGGTACCCCGGACCAGCGCCCGCAGTCCGACCCACCCTCAGCCGGAAGGCAGGCCCACGCCGATGACCAGCGCAGAGCCCCTCGTCCGCGTCAGCACCGCCGACGCCGTCACCACGCTCACCCTCGACTCGCCGCACAACCGCAACGCGCTCTCCTCCCGCCTGATGTCCGAGCTGCACGCCGGGTTGGCGGTCGCGGCGGCGAACGGGGACGTCCGCGCGGTGGTGCTCGCCCACACCGGCAAGGTGTTCTGTGCGGGCGCGGACCTCTCCGAGGCGACCGGCGCGGACCCGACCGTCGGCCCGCGCGGCCTGGTCGAGCTGCAGAAGGCGATCGTGGACTGCTCGAAGCCGGTGATCGCCGTCATCGACGGGCACGTCCGGGCCGGCGGCCTCGGCCTGGTCGGCGCGGCGGACCTCGCCATCGCCGGACCGGCCGCGACTTTCGCCTTCACCGAGGTCCGGCTCGGCCTCGCGCCCGCCGTCATCTCGCTGCCGCTGCGCCCCAAGCTGGACCCGCGAGCCGCCTCTCGCTACTACCTGACCGGCGAGGTCTTCGACGCCGCCGAGGCGGCCCGGATCGGTCTGCTCACCCGGGCCACCGAGTCCTCCGAGGACACCGGGGTGGTGCTGAAGGGCCTGCTGGACGCGCTGCGCCAGGGCTCGCCGCAGGGGCTCGCGGAGTCCAAGCGGCTGGCCAACGCCGAGGTGGTGCGCTCCTTCCAGCGGGACGCCGACGAACTGGTGCAGTTGTCGGCGCGGCTGTTCAGTTCGGCGGAGGCGCAGGAGGGCATGCGCGCCTTCCTGGAGAAGCGGCCCGCCGCCTGGGTGCGCTGAGGGCCTTCCCCCAGGCGGGGCTGAGGATCAGCGGATCGCTGCGGTGTCCCGCCAGAGGCCGAGCAGGTCCCGGTCGCCGCTGAGCGCGACCTGCCCGGCCTGCTCGGCCTGTTCGACCGTCAGCCGGTTCCAGAGCAGCAGGTAGAGCCCGCGGGCCGGCCCGCTGATGGTCAGGTCGGCCGGTTCGGGCCGTTCCTCCGTGGTGACGGCCAGCGGCTCACGGGTGATGGTCAGGTGCCAGGAGCCGGGGCCGTCGGTCGTGCGGACCTGGACGGTGCGCAGGATGTCGCTGTGCACCTTCGCCCGGCCGCGGACCATGAAGCCGCGCAGCAGCTCGTCGATGCCGTCCAGGGCGAGCGCGGGGTCCACGGCCGGGCCGGGCTTCCCGGCTGCCGCGTCGGCGTCGAAGCGGTGGACAGCGGTCTCGTGGGCCTGACGTCGGGCCCAGAAGGCCAGCGGGCTGGGCGCGGGCAGGAAACTCCAGCACTCGACGTCGGCCGGGGCCTCGGTGAGCGTCGTCACCAGGGCGGCGTGGCCCTCGCGGAACCAGTCGAGCAGCGCGGCGTCCGAGGGCTGCGGTCCGAACGCCTCGTGCTCGCCCGCCGGGTCCAGCGGCGCCCGCAGGCCCTTCGCCGGGTGGGCGGCGGCCCAGCGGTGGACCCGGCCGACGTGCCGCAGCAGGTCGCCCAGCCGCCACTCCGGGCAGGTCGGAACGGGGGCGGCGAGGTCGGTACGGTCGGCGGCCTCGGCGAGCAGCTTGCCCTCGAGACGCAGTGCGTCGATGTGTGCGGAGATCTCCATGGGACGGAGTCTTTCACCGCCGCTCCGCCTCGGTGGCGGATTTCGGACGGCCATGGGGCCGGTGCGGGCGGGGTCGGCGGGGCCGGTGCGACAGGGCCGGTGGGGCTGGTGCGACAGGGCCGGTGGGGCCGGTGTGATGTCGGACTCCCGGCGGACGGGCGGATGCTACGGACCGGTAACGTGAGCGCATGCCGATAACCCGTTCCCTTCTCTCCGCCGTCCGGGCCGGTGGCCGCAGGGCCGCCGGGCGCCTCGTCCACCGGGGCTGGCGCTGGGTGCAGCGGACCGGCGCGGTCACCAACCGGAACCCGGGTCCGTACCGGTTCGGCGAGCTGGGGGACGGCACGACCCTCGCCTTCCCGCTCGGGGCGGTGTTCAACGAGCAGTGGATCACCATCGGGCCGTTCTCGATCATCGGCGAGCGGGTCACCATCAGCGCCGGCTTCCTGCCCGGGCTCGACCTCGGGCCGGAGCCGATCGTGCGGATCGGCGGCGGCTGCGTCATCGGCCGGGACAGCCACATCGTCGGCCACGAGTCGATCGTCATCGGTGACGACGTCTGGACCGGTCCTGGCGTGTACGTGAGCGACCAGGCGCACGAGTACCGCGACACCGAGCTGCCGATCGGCAAGCAGTGGCCGCGCAACGAGCCGGTGGAGATCGGCGCGGGCAGCTGGATCGGCACCGGCGCGGTGATCATGCCGGGGGCGCGGATCGGGCGCAACGTCGTGGTCGCGGCGGGCGCGGTGGTGCGCGGTGAGGTGCCCTCGCACTGCGTGGTCGCGGGGGCGCCCGCCAAGGTGGTGCGCCGCTGGACCGAGGAGGAGGGCTGGCAGCCGCCGCTGCGCCACGAACCACCCCGGCCGGTGCCGGACGGGGTGACGGCGGAGCAGCTGCGCGCCCTGGTCGGCTGGGACCTGCGGCTGCCGGGGGAGCAGGGCTGAGGACCGTCCGTGGCCCACGTCTCGTGGCCTGCTGATCCCCGCTCGTCCCCGGCACCCGCGTCACCGTGCCCGGCGCGCGCGGGTGCCGTGGTGCAACTAGGGCGTGTCTCTCCGATCATCTGACTCGTTAGATTGGTATGGCTGGTCGTGGTGATCTGACGGACGAGGAGTGGGCTCGCTTGGAGCCGCTT